>NZ_BAABIA010000005.1:300000-566771 GCF_039542385.1 Prosthecobacter algae
GCGGAAAGCAGCCTCGAAGCCCCAAGTAGGCCTTTTTCCAGGCTCATCGCGCCGATGGCACCCTGCGCGTGCATCTTCAGTTAGGCGTAGGTCTGTGCCCCTTCGGCACTGCTATCCGCTCAGGGACTGAGCGGGCTACCTTTTGAGCGGTCGGCAGCCGTGATGACCCTGGCAGCCCTTTTCCAGGATCATTGCGCGATGGCACCCTGTGTGTGCATCTTCGGTTAGGCGCAGGTCGGTGACCCTTCGGCACGGCTATCCGCTCAGGGACTGAGCGGGCTACCTTTTGAATCGGCTACCTTTTGAGCGAGCCAGCTTCTCGATCAGGCGACTTTTTGAGCGGGCTTTATTTCCTGATTCCTCGATTCCATTTCGTTTTCCTGACCCAGGCAAAATGGAATCGAGAAACGAGGGCGGCGGCACGTGGGCAGAAAGGTGCGACAATGACACGACAGGGTGGATAAAAACACGCTTTGGGGCCGATCCACCTCCGAAAACAAAAGCAGTGTTCAGCCCGGATCCCAGCTTGCGTACTCTGACAGCATGATGGAAAATAATGTGTGGCCGCTGGCACCTGGAGGTTGGCTTTCACCCTCCCTGCTGGGCCACGCTGAATGATGGATATTCCCGGCCTTTTGGGCCGACCGAACGGCCGCGCCTGCTGCGGCTGAGAGAGAGGGTCCACACCCACCGCCCAGCCCCTTCCTGGAGGCTGCTGGGGGGACTGTGCCTGGATCCGGCCACCCTGCGATTTTTTGATCCATGAACTCTGATGCCACCCCCGACCTGTCCGTGCTGAAGGAGCAGCTCCTCATTCCTGAACTGTGGCAGCACCTGGGCCTGCCAGGGCAGCCACGGGCGAGCTGCCGCAGCCCCTTCCGCCCCGACCGCAGCCCCTCCTTTTCCATCTACGAAGGGGGCCGCAGGTGGAAGGACCACGCCACGGGCGAAGGGGGCGATGCCATTGATTTCCTGGCCCTGGCCTGCCAGGTGGATGCGGCGGAGGCCGTGGGGCGTTTTCGCGATCTGCTGGGCGCTCCTTTGCCACGGCGCTCCGGGCAGGGCCGTGGGCGCTCGTCGCACCCGCAGCAGTGGGTCCAGGCGGCGGCGGCGGTTTCCAGTCCCGGCCCGGTGCTGCATCGCGGCACGGAGGCGGATCTGCAAGCGGTGGCGCGCAGCCGGGGCCTGAGTGTGCAGGCCGTGGCCTTGGCGCAGAGCCTGCGCACGCTCGCCTTTGGCCGGGTATGCGGCCACGCCTGCTGGCTGTTGGGGGATGACTCCGGCCTGGTCACGGAGGCGCGGCGGCTGGATGGCCACCCCTTTCCCGCCCAGGGCAGCCTGGGGGAAAGAAAGGCGCACACGCTGCGCGGATCCCGCAAGGACTGGCCCTGCGGTGCCGCCGTGCTGCGGCGCTACCCGCACTTCCGCACCCTGCTGCTGGTGGAGGGCGGGCCAGACTACCTGGCTGCGCTGCATCTGCTGCTGAGGCTGCAGCGGTGGGACATCCTGCCCGTGGCCATGCTGGGCCGCAGCACGGGCAGCCTCATCTCGCCCCAGGCCCTCGCCCTCATGGCTGGTCGCCGGGTGCTGCTGGTCCCCCATGCCGATGCGGATGGCGGCGGTCTGCTGGCCGCACGGCGCTGGGCCACGCAGCTCCAGGCCGCAGGCTGCCCCTGTGAATTTTTCGACTTCCGGCCCCTCCCGCAGGCCGGGGGACGCGCCGTCAAGGACCTCAATGACGCCGTCCTCGCCACCCCTCACTTATCCAGTGAACTGAAACAAACATTGCAAAACATTATCGAATGAATCTGATCCTACCCTTTGATCCCGCCACCATGTCCGTCCCGCTGCCCGCCCAGGCCGCCCAGGCCAGCCGTGCCGCCGCCACCCCGGCCCCCAGCCGCCGTGGCCCTGCCTGGGATGTGACGGAGCTGAGTCCCCTGCCGCCGGATTTCTCGGCCGATCTGCTCAATGGACTCGAAGTCCAGGAACTGCAGCTCCCCGCCCGGCCCGCCCTCCTGGGCGACTGGCTGAAGCAGGGCGATCTGGGCTACCTCTTCGCCCCGCGTGGTGCGGGCAAAAGCTGGATGTCCATGCTCATCGCCCGCGCCGTGGCCGCCGGCAGTCCGCTGGGCGAATGGCAGGCCGGGCAGCAGCCCCGGCCCGTGTACTACTTTGATGCCGAGATGAACCTTCCCGATGTCCAGGCCCGCATGCACAGCGTGGGCCTCTTCATGCTGAACTTTCACCTCCTCAGCAACGAGGTCGTCTTCAAATCACGCGGCCACGGCATCAACATCGCCAGTGTGGAGCACCAGGTCTCCCTCAGCCAGTGCCTGCAAGACGGCAGCCTCTTCATCATTGATAACCTCTCCACCTCTCAGCTCGGCATGGCAGAAAACGACAACGACTCGTTCGATGCCATCCGCGACTGGCTGCTCTCCCTGCGTCACCGCGCCATCACCGTGCTCATCGTCCACCACGCCGGGCGCAATGGCCTGATGCGCGGCAGCAGTCGGCGGGAGGACATGGCCCACTGGATCCTCAGCCTGAAGGAAGCCGGAGATCCCGGCCAACCCGCCCACCGCACCACCTTCAGCACCGAGTTCACCAAATGCCGCAACTGCACCGGCACCCACGCCCGCCCCCTCCTGTGGACCCTGGATACCTCCACCACGCCGCTGACGCTGGGGTGTGAGTCAAACGAACCTCAGGATGCAATGCTGGGGTACATTCGCGACGGGCTGACACGATCAACCGAACTGGCCGAAGCGCTCGGCGTCCATCAGGCCACTGTTTCCAAATGGGCAGGGAAGTTGCAGCGGGAAGGAAAGATCACCATCAGCAACCGCCAGTACCATCTGGTGAATTGAGGCGGGCGATGCACCGCCTCAGCATTCCCTGGTAACTCATCCCCCCGATGCTCAATGCCCTCCTGCACAGGGGCATCGAGCATCGGGCATTTAAGTTTTACACATTGGGGCTCGTTTTGTTAAACGCTAATATTGCTTAGCCGATATGGACGTATAAACTAGTTAGCATAATCACCAGTTTAATCATGATTGAATCTTGCTATTGGAAAGAGGAACTCATTCGTATTTGCGAGTTAATTCGTCCTGTCGCTAAACCAAAAAAATGGACTGAAAAGCTTCATTGCACAGTAGAAAGAGATATTATGATCGGCTTCTTCATTACCAGGAGAATGATTGAGCTTCATAAAGTTTCCGATTCAATAAAGAACTTTGAGATGCAGGTTTTTTCCATTCCGAATAACGGCAAGAATGTTACGTTGCTGAATAGAGGATCGCCCGACATGATTTACGATATTCAGCGTGAGATAAGACAAACGAAAAAGCCTTTGTATATTTCTAATCAGTTTATTCATGCATACATGAGCTTTGTAACGCGTGACAAAGCTCGAAACTGGGATAGTATTCTTGTCGTGTCAGACTTCGACCGTAATACATGTATTTGGCGTATTCCGATTTTCGTTATCCTTGAGTTATTCAGAGCCGTGGCGAATGATTATCCACATTCGATGTCTTTTGTCTACAACCCTCAAAAAATGGATTATGATGTCACGTAATTTACGTTAGCATTTGTAGCAATTAAATAGTAATTTATATGGGAAGCTACGCTGAATTGTCTATTGATAATCATTCGATTATTTCAATGAAGTCTTATGTGGACCCGGTGGTAATGACTTTCTTTGAAGAATGCGATCGGCAATCGTACCTGCGAAAATGGGTTGAACAGGGGGAGGAATGGGAAGAACATATATTTGAATATGCTATCGCATCACAAAAGTTGAAGCAGCGTTTGGATATCATGGGGTTTAACCTTGAATCTGTTAAAGGATACTTCGACGAACATGTGAATGCTTGTTTAAAGCGGTTCGATAGTGAAGATGAATATATAGAACTACGGTGGATGAATATTCAGGCTAACAAGGATTTTTTCTCAAATTATACCTTTGATCGTTGGGTTAAAGAAGTTCAGAGTTTTTCCTTGTTGGGATTTTGCAAACACGAATTCATATGTAAGTTAGAAACATTGCCAACTTATTTCAGGTTAATCGCAGGGGGTGAAGCAGGCTATAATTGGGGGTTTCCTGAATGTGATATACGCTTGATGGTGCGAGCTTTATTGGAGGCGTTTGCGGATTCGGTAGTCAAGTTAGATTATTCTTCACTAGTATCATCAGGTTATTACGATGGAACAGAAAAGCTGGCCAAAGATGCCAAATATGATATAACACAAGAGTTCATTTGGAGCTCTAGTATTGTAATTCTCACGGAGGGATCTAGCGACGCAAAAATACTTAGGGAATCACTGAAATTACTTTATCCCCATCTTTTCCCTTCATTTTCCTTCTTGGATTTTGAAGGGCCTCGCTTATCCGGTGGGGCTAGTGGCTTAGTTCAGCTTTTAAAAGGATTCGCGGCAGCAAATATTGCTAATAGAGTTGTTGCCGTGTTTGATAATGATACAGCGGCTGAAGAGTCATTGAAAGGACTCGATATAAAATCCCTTCCTCCATCCTTCAAAGTTATTCAATATCCAAATATTGATCTGGGCAGATCTTATCCCACCGTTGGTCCACAAGGGGATGTTATAACGAACATCAATGGACTTGCTGCCAGTATAGAGCTGTATTTGGGGGAGGATGTGCTGAGAGACCCCTCTTCAGGAGAGTTAATGAGAGTCCAATGGAAGGGGTATAATCAATCTCTTCAAAAATACCAGGGCGAGCTATTGAATAAAAACTTACTTATGAAGAGATTCGATCAAAAGTTATTAAGGGCGACGACTGCTAGTGATTATCCTGAGGGGGATTGGTCTTCTTTAAAATCTATTTGGGAAGCTATTATTTCTGCGTGTATAACTGATGTCTAATAAGTGTGTGGTAAATTCAATTATATGCTTAATGCAATGATATAATTTAAATGTTACAAATTTTTCGCGGTCTTTTCGATGCTCAATTCCCGGGTCTTGGTGCGCATTCAGCATCAAGGAACTGAAGAATCACATCAACTCTCTGTGCTGATAGCGTGCCGAACAGTGGCAGATCGGTGAGTGAGTCACGGCACCTTCGCAGGATTGCGCCTCCAGTGACGTGGACAGTCTGGAAAAGGGAGACAGTTGGGGACTTCGAGGCTGCGGATCGCCCAAGGGACTGTGCAGGCTGCGGTTATTCCGGCAGTGACGGCGGAGAAGTTGCGTAGCCGCGAAGTGAGTCTCCTCGCTCCTGCTCGCTGTGGCTTGCCCGTCCCACCCCCCGTTTCCATTCCGCGCGGGTAGGGCGGGAGGAATGGAAATGGGAAACGTCCATCGCATGTCGTGCGTCAGCATCTCGCCTAATGCAAAAGCGCTTGATTCCATCGGTGCTTTCGTCATGAAAGGGGGATGCAATTGCAGGTAATTTACATGGCGGGATATGTCGTAGTGGTCGGGGGCTTTTTTGTGGGGTTCTTTCTTTGGCGGCTTGGACGGCGGACCACGAGGCATCCGCTGGGAGTGGAGGTGAAGGTGAGACGGCAGCCGGGGGAGCATTTGCGACAGCAGATGGGCAAGTCTTTGGAATCCCTGCTGCTGATTTTCCTGGGGCTGCTGATCGCGCCTGCAGGCGTGTTTTTGGCTGCCTACTCTATTTTTAGCTTTTTGCCTGAGTCGTTTTCAGGCTTGAGGGGCCTGTGCTCCCTGGCGGCAGCCGCCATTGCCCTGGGGGTTGGCATGGGGTGGCTTTACCTGGGCATGAGTCGATTCATGAACCTCAAGCTCGGCCTGTTTGGCGAGCGGGTGGTGGCGGATGAGTTGGAGGGGCTGAAGAAGCAGGGGTATGCGGTGTTCCACGATGTGCCCTGCCTGGGCGGCAGCGCGCGGTTTAATCTGGACCACGTGGTGGTGGGCCGGGGCGTGGTGGTGGTGATCGAAACCAAGACGAGACGGAAACCGAAGGGGGACAAGGAGGGCCACAAGCTGAGCTACAATGGCCAGGTGCTGACGTGGCCCGGCGGCCAAACCAGCACGGGCGAGCTGGAGCAGGCCCAGCGCAATGCGGACTGGCTGCGCAGGGAGCTGAAGAAGGAGGAGAAGGTGGATGCCGTGGTGCACCCGGTCCTGACTTTCCCCGGCTGGTATGTGAACGGCGGCCCGCCCCAGGCCCCCGTGACCGTGGTGGCGCATAAAATGCTGGCGGCCACCCTGGAAAAACGCTTCCAGCCTTCACTCACCCAGGCGCAGACGGATGCAGTGGTGCGGCACCTGAACCGGCTGTGCACGAACCTGGAGTATGCGGATGTGGAGTGAGGGAAAGGCGGGCCGGGCGGCAGGAGAGGCGCGCTCGTTTCCCTTCCGCGCAGGTAGGGCGGGCGGAATGGAAACGGGGCATGGATCTTGGGAGAGGCTCCCTTCCTCTCGTTGTTGCATGCAACGGGTATGGAAATAACTGCAACAACGAGCGCAACGAGGTGGGGGCAGGAAGGTAGCCCGCACAGTCCCTGTGCGGATGGCCGTGCCGAGGGGTGGCAGACCTGCGCCTGACCGAAGACGCATGCGCGGGGTTCCATCGGTGCGGTGAAGCTGGAAAAGGGGATGCTAGGGGCGTCGAGGCTGCTGACCGCTCAAGGGACTGAGCGGGCTACCTCTGGCGTTAAAGCGGCGAGGCAGAAAAAGGGCGGCTTCAGAGAGAGAGGCGGGGAATTCTGCGAGGGGCCGGGGAGAGTGACGAATGAAGCTGGCCCTGGGTGGAAAACGCCGGATGGCCCGCCTTGCTTGGAAGATGGGGGCGGTGGGGCTGGAAGGTAGCCCGCTCAGTCCCTGAGCGGATGGCCGTGCCGAGGGGTGGCAGAGGGGCGAGCGACGGAAGGCGTATGCGCGGGGTTCCATCGGTGAGGTGAATTTAGAAAGGGGGATACCAGGGGTTTCGAGGTTGCTGACCGCTCAGGGACTGAGCGGGCTACCTTTTGCTGACCGCCCACGGGACTGGGCGGGCTACCTTTGGCCTGCCTGTGACGGCTGGAAAGCAGCACGTACGCCCACAGCATTTCTCGTTTCCATTTTTCACGGGTCAGGGAAACGTGGATGGAATCGGGGAATTGGGGTAGCCCGCACAGTCCCTGTGCGGATGGCCGTGCCGAGGGGTGGCAGACCTGCGCCTGACCGAAGACGCATGCGCGGGGTTCCCTCGGTGCGGCGAGTTTAGAAAGGGGGCTGCCTGGGGTTTCGAGGCTGCTGACCGCTCAGGGACTGAGCGGTCTACCTTTTGCTGACCGCCCACGGGACTGGGCGGGCTACCTTTCTGAACGCTCACGGGACTGAGCGGGCTACCTTTGGCGCACGGGGCGCTTCCACCCATCACTCGACCTCGACGACGGCGCCGTAGGCGGCGCAGAGGCTGCCGGGGAGGGTGAGGGAGACGGGCCGGGAGGTCTGGCGGGCGAGGGTGGCGGCGAGGGCCAGTTGCAGGGCTCCGGCGGCACCCATGCTTTCGCCCAGGATCTGGCGCGGGTGGTAGTGGGTGGTTTGGCCAGGAGTGGCCGTGCCCGTCTCAGCGGTGGTGGGCTGGTCGGGGCTGGCTGCGGGGGCATCAAGCCGGACGCGGCGCAGCGCGTCCCTACCAGGAGTGGCGGCTTCGCCGCTGAGGTTTTGGATGCGGGCAAGAGTGCCCACGCTCCCTTCGGCTTCGGTGCGGACGGGTTGTGAAGCGGTGGTGAGCTGGTCGGAGGTAGCTTCGGAGGCATCAAGTCGGACGCGGCGCAGCGCGTCCCTACCCGGATGGGCTTCGCTTTCGGACTGGTCGAGCAGGGGGATGCCGGAGAGGCCGGTGATGTGCTGGGCCTGGTTGAACTGGGGGCGGGTGGCCAGGGTGCGGAGGTGGGCGGCTTTTTCGGCCTCGTGGTGGTAGGCGAGGGCGGGGGTGTGGGCCAGGTGCAGGTGGGGTTTCCCCTCGGGGCCGGGGGTGAGGCTGAGGAGGAGGGCCCCGGCGCCTTCGGAGGCCTGGAGGTCGGGGTGGTAGTAGCTGGTGGCCTCGGCCCCCAGCCAGTCGCATTCCTCGGCCCCGATGACGAGGACGTGATCCACCAGCCCCTGGGTGAGCCAGGTGTGGGCGAGGGAGACGGCCTCGATGATGGCGCTGGATTCGCCGATGAGGGTGGTGGCGGGGCCATCCACGCCCAGGAAGGCGGCCACGTGGGAGGCGGGGGCGTTGTAAACGGTCTCGGGGAAGATCAGCGGGCTGGCCAGGGCGGGGGTGGCGATGACTTCGTGGTAAAATTTGCCGCTGAACTGGACGCAGCCATTGAACATGAGCTGGACGATGCCGAGGCGACCGGGGGCGATGCCCTGGGCCTGGGGGTGGCCGGCTTGCTCCAGGGCCTCCAGCGCGGCGGCCATGGTGAATTTGGTGATGGGGCTGGCGCGGCGCAGGCGGGGAAATTTGGGCAGGCGATCCGCCGGGATGGCAGGGGCGGGGCGGGTGAGGCAGGGCCAGTCGCGGGTGCCGACGGTGCGCGGGCTTTCCTGGGTGGGCAGGGTGGCTTTTTCGGTGATGGCGGTGGCCAGGGCGGCGGTGCCCCAGCCTGCGGCGGAGACGGCCCCGGCCCCGAGGATGTGCAGGGGCCGATGGGCGGCGGCCAGGGGGGCGGAAAGGGGGCTGCCGGGGGGACGGGCGCTGGAGAGGCTGCCGACCTCCGTAAAGACGAGGGTGGCATTGGTGCCGCCAAAGCCGAAGCTGTTGGTGAGGGCGACCTTCACGGGGGCTTCGCGGAAGCTGTAGACGAGGTCGAAACAGACGGCGGGGTCGGTTTCGCGGATGTTCAGGCTGCCGGGCAGCCACTGGCCGCGCATGGCCATGAGGCAGATGACGGCCTCGACGGCCCCGGCCCCGCCGAGGAGGTGGCCCATGGCGGATTTGGTGGAGCTGAGGGCGATCTTGGCGGCGTCTTCCCCGGCCCAGGCCTGCACGGCGCTGGCTTCGGCCACGTCGTTGTAGGGGGTGCCGGTGCCGTGGGAATTGATGTAGCTGACCTGGCTGGGGGCGATGCCGGCCATGTGGCAGGCACCCGTCATGGTGCGGATGGCGGCTTTGCCGGCGGGATCTGGCTGGGTGAGGTGGTGGAGGTCTGTGGCGGTGGCGTACCCGGCGGCCACGGCCAGGGCCTGGGCCCCACGCTCGGCAGCGGCGGTTTCGCTTTCCAGGAGGACGAGGGCGGCACCTTCGCCCAGGGCCAGGCCATCGCGGGCGGCATCGAAGGGGCGGGGGATGCCGCTGGGGGCGAGGGCGCGGAGGGTATCAAACCCGGCATAGACCAGCTCGGCGATGGCATCGTAGCCGCCGGCGATCACGCGCCGGGCTTTGCCGGTCTGGATCATGGCCATGGCATCGCCGATGGCATTGGCCCCGCTGGCGCAGGCATTGGAGACGAGGATCATGGGCCCGCGCCAGTCGTACTCCTGGGCGATGGCATTGAGCTGGCGCTGGGGCTGGTAAAACTCCAGGCGGGAGATCTGGCCGGGCTGCTTCACGGGGCTGGCGGCGGCGTGGCGAAAGTAGTCTTGGCCGATGCCCATGGCCCCGGCGGAGGTGCCGATGATGATGGCATCCACACCTTCCAGCCCAGGCATTTTGGCCATGGCCAGGGTCTCCCGCAGGGCCAGGAGCAGCATGCTGGTGCCGCGATCAATCAGGTGCTGGCGGCGCAGCGGGGTCTTCAGGAAAAGGCGCTCGCTGGGCAGATCCACATGCGCAGCGGTCTTGGCGATGCGTTCGCTGACATCGAACATCGTCACCGGGCGAAAGGCGGTGCGATTTGCCCGGAAGGAGGCTTCATTTTCCTGCCAGTCGAGGCCGAGGGGGGAGACGATGCCGGCTCCGGTAATGAGAATGTGCTGGGAGGGAACGGGGACCACTGGAAAAAGAAACGCGGATGACGGGGATATGGATTCCCAGGCTTGAACTCACAGGGGCTGGCTGGCACACTCCTGGCTCAGTCCCTGCGCCGTCTGGTTTAGCCGTGTGCGGTGGAGAGTTCAAATGTTTGCTGATCGCTGGAAACAAATCCTGACCCGTCAGGGCGATGAGATCGCCCTCTGGCATCCTGGGGGTGCGCTGTCCTACCATGCCCTGGAGGCGGCGGCGCGTGCGCTGGTGCCGCAGAGCTGCGGGCGGCTGGGGCGGTACTACCTGGCGCAGGGAGATGGGGCGGAGGTCACCGTGGCCCTGCTGGCCGGGTTTCTCACGGGCAGGCCGGTGCAGGTGGTGGAAAAGGACCGCAGCCGCCGGATGCCCACCTGCTGCGTGCCGCGCAATACGGCGCTGGTGAAGCAGACCGTGGGCAGCAGTGGCGTGCGGCGTTGCCAGTTCTTCACCTGGGCGCAGGTGGCGGCGGATGTGGACGGGCTGCATGCGGCCCTGGGCCTGGGGCGCTGCGCCGTGGCCCTGGCCCCACTGAGTGTGGCGCACAGCTTTGGCCTGACGACGACGGTTTTGCAGACCCTCCTGCACGGCCTGCCCACGCACTGGCTGCCCACGCCCTTTCCCACCGGCATGGTGGAGGCCCTGGCCCTGCATGAGCGCGCCTTTCTCCCCGGCGTGCCCGCCATGTGGAAGGCCTGGCTGATGACCCGGCTGGACCTTTCCCGCGTGGCCCTGGCCGTGTCCGCAGGGTCGCCCCTGACGCTGGAGCTGGAGGCCGGCGTGCGCGAAACCTTCGGCCTGAAGCTGCACAATCTCTACGGCACCAGCGAGACCGGGGCCATCAGCTACGATGGGACGGAAACGCCCCGTACGCAGGCCGGGGACCTGGGCACCCTGCTGCCGGGCGTGCGCGCCACCGTGGTGGAGGGGCGCCTGCTGGTGGAAAGCGCCGCCGTGGGCCTGGGCTACGACACCGTGCAGCCTGGCGAGCTTTTTTCCCTGGGCCGCCACCGCACCTGGGACCGCGTGATGCTGGCGGGCGAGGCCCTATCCTACGTCTGCTGCGAGGGGCCGGGCATCAATGTGGCCAGCCGCAAGCTGAGCCCCGCCGCCATCGCTGAAAAGATCCGCCAGGCCACCGGCGTGCGCCACGTGCGCATCCACGGCCAGCCCAGCCGGGACCCGGAGCGCATGCAGGACGTGGTGGCCTGCATCGGCATCCCGCCGGATCAGCTCACCAGCGACTTCAAATCCCGCGCCTGCGCCGCCCTGGCCCCCTGGGAAGTGCCACGCCACTGGCGCATCGAAAACCCCGCCCGCCCCACCAGTGGAGACGACCCCGCTGGCGGCCTCGAAGGCCTCGCCGCGCAGTTGGCGTGATGAGGGGGGGCTGCTGGCCCGGTTAAGCAATGTCTCCACTGGCGGTGCACCGGATTGCGGCCTTTCAAAAAGGTTGTATTTCGCAATGTGCTAGCTGCCCCGCTTGCATGATCTTCAAAGCTCTTTCGCTGACCACCAGTCGTGCATCGTCGGTCAGTCCCAGGTCGTTTTCTCCCGGTGACCCTTCAATGTGAAGCCATAAAAAAACCGGTGCAGGGATGCCCGGACAAAAAAGGCCGAAGTCTTCGGAAATCTCGTTTTGCAAGGGGGTTAGTCGCATGCCAGTGAAACCTGCCCCTAAAAGTCTTTTCCCGAGATCTTCAGTCACCATGTAGCAGGGATAGGTCTGCACCAGGTCATCCCCTAACCAGTTCGTGAGGATGAAGTGCAGGTGTAAAACTTTCGGGGGATGGCTGCCGTTGTCCAGCAGAGTGCCCGGGCCCATTTCACCTGGCACTTCTGGATCAAGAAGGAAGTAGGTCATGGAAGAGTGGGGACGAACAGATGACCGAATTTGCGATCCATTTCAGTTGCCTTGTCCAGGAGGGACTGACGTGTCACTTTTGTTGCAGGGGTACTCCGGTAAAAGGAATCCCATTCTTTCCGCAAGATGCTTTTGTGAAGCGTACTATCCAGATTTAAGGGAATGCCCCGAAGGTTTTCCAATGAATGGATTTCTTCGCTGGAGAAGATGCCGGGATAACGGGTGAGAGTCTGTTGTTCCAAGGCGTGATGGACCACCACTTGACCTTTGAGCTGAGGGTGACTTGTAAAAAAACTCAGCCGGTAGTCTGAATGAGATGCCTTTCCGAGCTGGAGGGTGCGTTTCCATGGGCTTGGTGGCAAGGCCCTGTTCAAACGCCTGTAAGTAGATTCCATCTTCTCACCCATGTTAGGGAAGTACTGAGCTGCCCTGATCAGTGTAGCTAGATTGCGCCCGCCCCAGGTTCCGCTTGTAGAGGGCAGGAATGCTCCGCCTACCTTGGCCGCCTTGACCGCCACCTTCGCCATTTGGGCGGCCTTGCCTCCCACTTTCACCTGGGCTACGGGGATCAGCATTGTCAATATTTCAACAGAGGCTTGCCCACCAAGCTTGGTGAAGGCTTCCTTTTTAATGAGGATGAGACCCTCGCTGGTTTTCAGGTCGAAGTAGTCGACATCGTGGCTGGACGCCGCTTCAAACATGCGATTCTCTAAGAAGGCTTCCGCAAGTTCCGAAACGTCCTTTTTTATTTGAGCAGCAGGGGTGTTGCTCAAATATTGAGACAAATGAATGCTGCCGTCCTTCAGAGCAAAGGCGGTATCCAAAGGGTGTCTTGCCATTTCCCACACCCCCTCTACCAACCCGGTCACTCCATCTTGTGCACCTTTCAACGCCTCCGTGCCGAGGGAGGCTCCTTCATTGACCATCTTGACCTCTTTCACAAAGCTGTGGAGGCTCTGGGCGTCGCAGCCGAAGCGCAGATGGGTTTCGGATTCAAAACCTTCGGTGGATAGGATCTGCACCGATACTTGCGCAAGCTTGGTTTCAGGATCAAAATAAAGAGGCTCAGCGATACTGAAAAGAGTGCCTTGGCCCATCAATGTTTCCGGCGTAATTCCGGGCAAATCCTTCAAGTAAATGAAGCGGCCCTGTGTCGAGCTATGGCTATAATAAAAATACCAAGCCAGCGCCGCCAATAATCCAGCAACGAGAATGCATGAAAGCCGAAGCCACGACCATTTACTGGCTTTTTCGGAGGTGGTACGGGTAGGCATTTTCAGGAGTATAGTTAATAAATAACTGGCCACAGTTTGATGGGGCTTCTCGGGAGGTCAAGTGCCCCCTTTTTGTTGAAAGTGGTATCGCCTGTATGCCGAGATCAAGGTGGCCTCCAGGCTAGGCTCCTTCACCGTCCCCTGCCTGTCGGTGGTCACCATCTTGATCGTGCATTGGAGCCGCAGGCTTTGTTTGCTCGGGACTGTCGCGGTGAGCTTATGGCTGTTCTATTTTTCCCCACGCATCTAGGAGGAGGCATGATCTCGCAAGTCCCCTGGCGCAAAGCCTGCTTTTGACTGATAATAAAGGCTGCCCCGGCGACGTATCCCTCTCTTCACGATGTCCAAAATTCTTTCCCGTCGAACTGTCTTGCGTGGCCTGGGGGCCACGGTGGCGCTGCCTTTCCTGGATGCCATGCGGCCACGCGCGGTGCGGGCGGCCGCGGCGGTGAAGGCCCCCACGCGCATGGGCTTCCTGTTCATGCCGAACGGCGTGCGGGAAGATCGCTGGACGCCGGAGGGGCAGGGGACGGACTTTAAATTTTCGCCCATTTTGAGCCCGCTGGAGGCGCACCGGAAGGACATCACCGTGGTGACGGGCCTGGGCAACCGCGCCTCCCTGGCCGGGGACGGGCACTACGCGAAGACGGCGAACTGGCTGACAGGCACGCCCATCGCCAAGACCACGGGCAAGGACCTGCACTGCGGCATCTCCGTGGACCAGGTGCTGGCCAAGGAAAAAGGGTATCTCACACGCTTCCCCTCCCTGGAGCTGGGCACGGAGCCGATCATGAGCGGCGTGGACCGCAATGTGAACTACACCATGCTCTACGGCAGCCACATCGCCTGGCGCACGCCCACCAGCCCCATCCCGGCGGAGATCAATCCGCGCTTCGTCTTTGACCGCCTCTTCCGCGAGGATGCCGCCCAGCGCCAAGCCAGTGCCGAGGAAAACAAAAGCGTGCTGGACCTGGTGCTGGCCGATGCCAAATCCCTGCGCGCCAAAGTGGGCAAGGAGGACCAGCAGCGCCTGGACGAATACCTGGAAAGCCTGCGCCACATCGAGCGCCGCATTGATGCCGACATCGCCCGCGTGGCCAGCGGGGAGAACCTGGACCCGGCAGCGAAGGAAGCGATGGCGCGCCTGGACAAACGCATCGCCGAGGCCATGGCCGCCAACCCCAAGGACGCGGGCTCCCGCCTGCGGATGGACCACACGGAGCACTGCCGCCTAATGCTGGACCTCATGGCGCTGTCCTTCCAGACGGACAGCACCCGCACCAGCACCTTCATGTTTGGCTGGGCCGTCAGCGGCAAGAATTTTTCCTTCCTGCCCGGCGTGGAGGGCGGCCACCACCAGCTCTCCCATCACGAGGGCAAGGCCGACAAGCTGGACGCCTACGAGAAGATCAACCGCTGGCATGTCGACCAGTACAGCTACCTCATCGACAAGCTGAAAAGCATCCAGGAAGGCGAGGGCAACCTGCTGGACAACAGCCTCATCCTCTTTGGCTCCAGCATCCGCGATGGCAACAAGCACGACCCTCGTAACCTCCCCCTCGTCCTTGCCGGTCACGGCGGCGGTGTGAAAGGCGGCCAGCATGTGGTGGCGGCCAAGGACACCCCGCTGTGCAACCTCTACACCGGCATGCTAAATCGCGCCGGAGTCGAAACCCCCTCCTTCGGCGACAGCTCCGGCATTCTGGAAGTGTAAGCCTTGGCGCGAGGCTACGCCAGCAGGCGAGGGGAGCGCGGAGACTCCTCTCCGCATCCATTCATCCGCGGCGCAGCCGCCAAGATCCTTCCATGAACGGACGGAAACCCAAAGCCCCACGCCCTGGCGGGCGCAGCTACAGGCTGTAGCTGCCCGCGCCAGCGGGTGGTCCGGCGGATGCTCTCACATCCGCGAACTTCCCCACGCCCCCAAGGAGCGGGACTTGCCAAGTCCCGTTGCTTTGAACTCCGAATGTCCTCACGTCTCCACCTCCTCCAAAGCCCCACGCCCTGGCGGGCGCAGCTACGGGCTGTAGCTGCCCGCGCCAGCGGGTGGTCCGGCGAAGGCTCTCACGTCCGTGAACTCCCCCTCGCCCCCAAGGAGCGGGACTTGCCAAGTCCCGTTGCTTTGAACTCCGCCTGTCCCCACGCCTCCTCCAAAGCCCCACGCCCTGGCGGGCTGTAGCTGCCCGCGCCAGCAGGTGGTCCGGCGAAGGCTCTCACATCCGCGAACTTCCCCACGCCCCCCAAGGAGCGGGACTTGCCAAGTCCCGTTGCTTTGAACTCCGCCTGTCCCCACGTCTCCACCTCCTCCAAAGCCCACACCCTGGCGGGCGCAGCTACGGGCTGTAGCTGCCCGCGCCAGCGGGTGGTCCGGCGAAGGCTCTCACATCCGCGAACTTCCCCACGCCCCCAAGGAGCGGGACTTGCCAAGTCCCGTTGCTTTGAACTCCGAATGTCCCCGAGCCCCACGCCCTGGCGGGCGCAGCTACAGGCTGTAGCTGCCCGCGCCAGCGGGTGGTCCGGCGAAGGCTCTCACGTCCGCAAACCTCCTCCAAAGCCCCACGCCCTGGCGGGCGCAGCTACAGGCTGTAGCTGCCCGCGCCAGCGGGTGGTCCGGCGAAAGCTCTCACGTCCACGAACTTCCCCACGCCCCCCAAGGAGCGGGACTTGCCAAGTCCCGTTGCTTTGAACTCCGCCTGCCCCCACGTCTCCACCTCCTCCAAAGCCCCACGCCCTGGCGGGCGCAGCTACGGGCTGTAGCTGCCCGCGCCAGCGGGTGGTCCGGCGAAGGCTCTCACGTCCGCGAACTTCCCCACGCCCCCAAGGAGCGGGACTTGCCAAGTCCCGTTGCTTTGAACTCCGAATGTCCCCTCCCCTGCGCCTAACCAAAGACGCACGCGCAAGGTGCCATCGGCGCAATGAAGCTGGAAAAGAGGACGCCAAGGAGCTTCGCGGCGGCTGTCCGCTCAGGGACTGAGCGGGCTACCGTTCTCCGCCTGCGACAGTTGAAAAGCCGCCCGCTCCCCCCCTCGTTTCTCACCTTTACAAAACAAGCTGCAAACCGCTCCGCCCGTGCTACGGTGGCGATTCCCACATGCTCACCCTCCGCGACGTCACCAAGACTTTCAATGCCCGAACGCTGTTCACCGGGGCCAACATGACCGTGAACTACGCCGAACGCGTGGCTCTCGTCGGCCCGAACGGTGCGGGCAAGTCCACCCTGTTTTCCCTGATCCTCAAGGAGGATGAGCCGGACGCGGGCGAGGTGATCCGCGATGAGTGGACCACCCTGGGCTACCTGCCGCAGGAAAGCGAGCCGGTCGGCGAGGAGACCATCCTGGACGTGGCCACGGGCAAGGCGGGCCTGATCGAGGAGCTGGAAAAGATCCTCCGCGAGTACGAGGAACGCGGCGATGTGGCGGCCCCGGAATACAACGAGGCGCACTCCAAGCACGATGCGCTGAATGATCCCCAGGCCGAAGCAAAGGCGAAGAAGATCCTGAAAGGCTTTGGCTTCAAGGAAGAGGATTTCAGCAAGCCCGCCCGCGAATACTCCGGCGGCTGGGTGATGCGCGCTCACCTGGCCCGCATCCTGGTCATCGAACCCGATCTTCTCCTGCTGGATGAGCCCACCAACCACCTGGACCTGCTGTCCCTGATGTGGTTTAAGAATTACCTGAAGAACTATCCGGGCGCGATCCTACTGATCTCCCATGACCGCGACTTCATGGACGAGCTGATCGAGACCGTTTACGAAATCGAAGAGAGCAAACTGGTGCAGTACCAGGGCAACTACAGCGAGTACCTGAAGCAGAAGGAAGCCAACTGGGACCGCGCCTACCAGGCCTGGAAAAACCAGCAGAAGGAAATCGAAGCCATCCAGGAATTCATCGACCGGTTCCGCTCCGTGACCTCCAAAGCCGCGCAGGCGCAAAGCCGCGAACGCCAACTGGAAAAGATGGAAAAGCTGGACCGGCCACGGCCCCTGCGGAAGGCCTTCCGTTTCAACTTCCCGCAGCCACCACGCGGTGGCCAGCGCGTCATCGCGCTGACGGACATCCATCAGGCCTACGGCGAAAAGAAGATCTATCAGGGCCTGGACCTGGAAGTGGAAAAGGGCGAGCGCACCGTGCTGGTGGGCCCCAACGGCGCGGGCAAGTCCACCCTCATCAAGATCATGGCCGGCGAGGTCCCCTTCCAGAAGGGCGAGCGCCGCTTTGGCACGAACATCAAGATGGGCTACTTCTCCCAGCACCGCGCCGATACGCTGGACCCAGAATGCACCATCCTGGAAGAACTGAAACGCTGTGCGCCGGAGCTGCGCGAAGACGATGCCCGCAGCATCCTGGGCAGCTTCCTGTTCAAGCGTGAAGACGTTTACAAGAAGTGCAAAGTCCTCAGCGGTGGCGAAAAGAGCCGCCTGAACCTGGTGAAGTTCCTGGTGGATCCGCCTAACCTACTTTTGATGGATGAGCCGACGACGCACTTGGACATCTGGGCCATCGAGGGCCTGATCCTGGCGCTGCAAAAGTTCGAAGGCACGCTGGTCTTCATTTCGCATGACGTGCACTTCATCCGCAGTCTGGCGACCAAGGTGCTGCACATCAATGCCGGAGTGGTCACGCCTTTCAGCGGCGGTTACGACTACTACCTGGAGAAGACAGGCGCCGAAGAGAATGCACGCGCAGCCGTGATCGCGGGCTGAGGTCAGTCCACCCCCACCTGCACACGCACGAACTTGGCCCTCTGCAGGCCGAGTTCAGGCATCACCCGGACCTGCACGGTCTCGGTGAAGCCGTCGTCATTGGGCGTCACGGATTCCTCCACCACATCCTGGCCGGAGGCATCCCACTCGGTGAGGTTTTCACTCGTTTCCACGGTGTATTGCAGGCCGCTGCGTTCGATGTGGCGGCGGTAGGTGAGCAGCAGGGATGCCTCCCCTGTGACCAGGCTTCTCCGCTGAAAGGCATGCGGCAGCCCCGACGAGCCCTGGCTCACGGCGGGCGGGATGCCCAGGGCATGATCCAGCAGATCCGCGATGCCATTGCCATTGTGATCCCCCGCCGGATCCGCGATGCGGTGAATGCGGCTGATGACGGTGGTGCTGTTCGGCGGGCTGGCGCGGTCCGTCGCGGTGATGGTGAAGGTGTGCGCCCCATCCTGCAGGCCCGTGAGGGACTGCTGCCAGGCGGCATAACCATGGATGCTCAATAAAGGCTGGCCATTGACGGTGACGGAGGCCAGGCCGCTGCCCGCATCTGAAGCCAGACCCGCGATTTCTGCCGTAGTCCCGGAGATGTGGCGGATGGCGGGCGTCAGCAGCTCCAGCGCAGGCGGTGTGGAATCCTGCGTGGATGAAACGGTGGCGGAAGGGGCGGAGTAAACAAAGGCCGGCAGCGGCAGGTGACTGACGGACCAGGACAGCGCACCCGCAGCCTCGCCTGTCACACTGCTGGTTAGGCGAGCACGCAGGCGGATGGCGGGGATGTCCGCCCCGCCGGTCAGGGCATGCAGATCCGTGCCCGATGGCACCGCCGTGGCCAGCACCTCACCGGACGGGGCCAGGATATCCACCGCGACAGCCGTGTGCAGCGGCTGCCCAGGGCTGAAAACCAGCGTGCCCCAGCGATGCAGCGAGGCGGGCTGGATCACGGGCGATTCAAACGTGCCCGCACTGGCGGCACCGATCTCGCTGGAGCTCCAGGTGACCTCTGCGGCCGTCACGGCCTGCGTCCAGGTTTGCGGAGCTACCGTGCCCACGGCCACACGGCTGCGGGCGCGATAGTGATAGGTCTGCCCATCCACCAGACCGCCGAAGGTGTAGCTGGGCGCAGGCAGCCAGGGGCTGAACTGGGCCTGGGTAAAGGCGGCATCCACAGCGGCCTCCACCTGAAATTCCACCTCGCCAGCGACGGCAGGACCGAGCACCTGATTCGCCACACCGGAGGTGAACAGCGGCTCCGGATTCAGCACGGGCACAGGCACCACCAGCCCCCCAGGGACCGTGGCCGGATTCACATCCAAAGGCGGCGACAGAGATACCAGCCCCCCGGGCGTGGTGATGACGAGAACCACGCCCCCACGCGCCTCCCCCAGGCTGATGGCACCTACCCAAGTCCCCTGCACAAAGGTGATGGGTGCCGCCGGAGTGACGGGCAGCCCATAGGCCCCGGAACGGGCGGTGAGAAGGGCCGTGCCATGGTAGGGGATCAGCGCCCCGGTTTCATCCACAGCCGTCAGGGTGAGCTGGATCTCTGCGCCCTGCACCTGGGGCGAAGCGATGGGGCTGGCCACGATGCGCGCAGGCTCATCATCCAGCACCTGCACCGCCACCGCGCAGCCCAGCAGACCCTCGGCACTCACTCGGATGAGCGCGGCCTGCTCGCCATCGCGCAGCAGATCATCCACGGGCGATACCTCAAACGAAACAGCCACCTCCCCCGCAGGAATGACCACCGTCGCAGGGACGGTCGCCTCGCCGGGATCGCTGGTGGTCAGCTCCAGCACCGTCGGCACAGGGCGCGGGCCAGAAAGGCTGAGGGTGATCTCGCTGGCCGTGCCGCCTTCCCGCAGCGGCGCGGGCTCCGTCATCACCATCTGGCGGCTTTCATTGTCCAGCACCTGGACGCTGGCCGTGGCCGCCTGCACTCCGTTCGCACTTGTGGTTAGGCTGATTTCCTGGCTGCCGTCGAGGATAGGATCATCCACCGCCGAGATGGCAAAGGTGGCTGTGTCCTGACCCGCTGGAATGCTGACCACGCTGCTGACGACGCCCAGTTCCTCCGGACTGGCGGAGGCCAGATACACGGGCACGGCCTGTGCGAAAAAGGAGGACAGCCGCACCGTGACCGCCGCCGCCGGATTCCCCTCTGTCACCGAGGCCGGGACGGACAGGCTCAACGAGGTCACCTCATCATCCAGCACGCGGATGTTGTGATAGCTCGACGGTCTGCCAGTGGCCGTGACGGAGATCACCACGGCCTTGCCCAGATCCGTGATCTGGTTTTGCGGCGCGCTGATCATCGCCGTCGCGGTCGTCTGCCCAGCCGGAATGATGAGGGGGGAATTCAGAATGCTCAGTCTGGCTCTAGCATAACTGGTTAGGCTCACCGTGGTGCTGGTGGCGGAGGCCGTGGGCAGGGTGATCTCCACCGGCACATTCAGGCTGCCCTCCATAATCACCGGCGGCAGGGCCACCCTGACCGCCGAGACGGGATTTGCCCGGATGGCGATGCCATCAATGGCGATGCCGTCGCTGCCGATGGCCTGATCATCATACTGTGAAAAGCGGATCTTAAAGCTGGCGTTGTAGCTCCACCCCAGGTGCTGAACGATGGGGTCCAAATACACCCGCGTGGCCAGGCTGCCATAGCCCGAAGTGAGCGTGGTGAAGGAGGCGATTTCATGCCAGGTCACCCCGTCCTGGCTGATGGCGATGCCATCAAAATTGGCGTCGGAAGCCAGGGTGCCCAGCGGCCCACTGGGCTGGGCGGGGTGGCTTTCATCCTGAAACTCCTTCGCATACCATTCCACGGAGACATGGCTGCGCCCCGCCAGATTCACCGTCAGCGTGGGGCTATTGCGAACGAAGCTGCCGCCCGTGGTCGTGGGCGCATCCAGCGTGAGATGGCGGCTGCCCAGGCGCGGGGTGTAGGCCGTGGTCACTTGCGCCCGTGCCGTGGGGCTGCTGTCCGCCGTGCTCCACTGCGGCCCCAGGCTGCCCGTTTCAAAACTTTCGAAAAGCACGAGGTCCGATGCTGTAAACACCGGCGGTGTCATGAACCAGATCGGCGAGCTGAAACCCACCACCCCGGACGGTGCCTGCGCCCGCAGCCAGACGGCATTGAGGGGAGATTGCGGGAGGAAGGTCTGCACCGCCGCCGTACCTGCGGTGAAGGCCAGGGGCGAATCCGCCACCGCCCCCATGTTTTGCAGCTCATACAGCAGCAAGGTGGGCAGGCTGTTGCTGCGGACAGGCGCGGGCCCTGTCGCCGCCGTCCACGTCAGGGGATCGCCATGCAGGCCGTCGCTGCTGCCGGAGATCATCCGTGTGGAGGCCGCCGGACTGCCGCGCACCAGGGTTTCCGTGTTCTGGGAGAGGTTCCTGAACGAGATATCCACCAGCAGATTCTGCACGCCGTTGTAAAAGAAGGGGCGCGGAAAGGTGGCCTGGCTGCTGCCGAGCAGAAAGTCGGCATCGCTATAAACAGTCGTCCAGCCGTTCTCCTCCCAGGTGGCCCCGGCCAGGTTATCCAGGTTGCTGTGCTTCAGCCGAATCGTGAAGGAACGCAATGACTTGCCCGTGCTGCTACTGCTGAGATCCAGCCGCCCCAGCCACCGAGCGACGGCCCCCAACTCCGCCGCCGTGTAGAGGATCTGTACGCGCGAATCCGACGCCGTTGTGTTGTACACACTTGAGATGTTAGGCTCCACCGTGGTGGGGCCCACCGTCCGCGTTAGTGCCGCCATCCACGTATCCACCACCGTGGCTTCCTGATAGCTGGCGATGGCCACGCCCTGATCATCCACCGCCGTCACGCTGCCACTGATGGGGACATCCGGCAGCGTCTGCGCTGGCAGGCCCGTCCACACAAAGCCATCGTGCTGCACCGCCTCCACCGCAAACGGCGCACTGATGCCCAGCCGCCCAGTCGCATCCGTGGCCGTGAGCGTCATGGACGGAGACGTGCCCGTCACCACCAGTGAAGCCACCGCCACGCCCTGGGAGAACTCCGACAGCGTGGCCACATAAAACGGCACAGGCCCCGATGCCGAAGCACTGATGAAGTCCAGCCCGCCACGATGGCCGGTGATCACCTCTCCCTGCACATCCAGCGCCGTCAGCGTGGCCATAAAGGGCTTGTGCCGCTTTTGCGGTGAAGCGACCATGCTGAAGCTGTAACGGTCCACCTCATTGTCCGCCACAGTCACCGTCCGACTCGCAGCGGCATAACCAAGGATGCTCGCAGAAATGAGCACCTGCTGGCGGCCATCGCGCAGGTCATCATCCAGCACGGTCACTGGCACTACCACCTGGCTCTGCCCGGCAGGAATCGTCACCGTCGCAGGCACGGCCAATTCCGAAATATCGCTGCTGGCCAGTTGCATCACTACATCGGTGGCATGCAGCGTGTTCACCGTTGCCGTCAGGGTCAGGGCACCGTCTCCTTCGCTGGCTGAGTCGGCCCCCGTGAGCATCACCAGCGGGCTGTCATCCTCCGTCAGCATCACCTCGCATTCACCCGCGCTCCAGCCCGGAACCGTCGCCGTCAGGGTCACCGTCCGGTTGCCCTCGGCCCAGGCATTGTTCGGGGCGCTCATCGTCCACGTCACTGGCGTGGTGCTGCCAGCAGGCAAGGTCACCACCGCTGGCAGCGATAACCCCGGCACGGAGGACGTGAGCCGCACCTGCACATCCCGCGCAGGCGGGCTGCTGACGCTGAGCTGGCCCGTCACGGGCAGAGCTCCTTCGTGGACATTCGCAGGCGCAGTCAGCACGAGCGTGGCCGATTCATTGTCCGTCACCGCCAGCGTTTTCACACCAGGCGCAATGCCGGGCGAGGAGGCCGTGATGACCACGCTTTGGCTGCCATCCACCAGAGCATCATCCATGGGCTGAAGGGTGAAGCTTTGACTGACCTGCCCAGGCTGAAACGTGAGGGTGGCAGGGACCACCGCAGCCGTGGCATCGCTGGAAGTGAAGGTGACCGTAACTGGCTGCGGGCGAGGCGCATCCAAATGCACCAGGCCCGTGATCGGCGCGGCATTTTCCACAACCGACTCGGCCAGCTCCAGCCTGAGCTCCGTCTGCGGCTCCGCCAGAAACTGTACATCATCCACATTCCATCCGGCATAGTTGCCCGCATTGGCCAGGGGCCGGTAGCCCCAGCGCACCTGCACCCCCTGCCGCCCATCGGCCAGGGAGGAGATGTCATAGTCCATCGGCTGCCATTCGCCATCCGTAGTCTCCGTGCTGCCATTGACAAACACCTCCCGCCACGGTGTGCCCTGCGACCGCACCTCCACCGTGATTCGATTGTTTGTTAGACCGGGCGCATTCAGCCAGCGCTGGAAACGCAGCCGGGTGCTTTTGTAAGCGGTGAAATCCAGCGCCGCCGAGGTGAGGTAAAAGGGGCCGCCAGCGGTGCTGCTGGGATTGCCAAAAAGGCTGGCCCCATAGACCTTCGTGCCCGTGGCCCCGGCGGTGGGATCCGGCTGGCCACTGCCGCCGGTGACGATGCCACCACTGCCCGCAGGCACCCCATGGGCCCACTCGCCCGTCGTGGTCCAGCCCGCCGGGGCTTCGTCCATCGTGAACTCCTTCACCACCGGGGCTGCCACGTAAAGGCGCACCCCCACAGGCTGCGTGAAACCTGTGGCCAAATTTTGAAACACCACCTGGCCGCTGTGAAAACCCGCCCTTTCCGCCCCGGCCTGGGCACGCACCGTCACCACCACCTCCGCCCCTGGTTGCAGGCTGCCGCCAGCAGGCGTGCACACCAGCCAGGGCACCGTGCTCGCTGCCGTCCAGGCAAAGGGTTCCGCTCCATCATGGCGCAGGGTCAGCCGATGCTCCGCAGGGGCAAAAGGGCCGCTCTTGCTGCCCGTGATATTCCACCCACTGCGGTCGCTCAGTTCGAGGGAGTCCGGGACGCGGTAAGATTCCGTGATGCCCGTGGTGCTCGTGCTCGCAGGTGCGGTGGCCCCTTCCCCCAATCCGCGTTTGGCAAAGGCGGTCCACACCTCCCCGACATCTTCGGGATGGTTCACCAGGGCAGCCTGGAGGATACCATCCCGCGCCTGCACAAAGTTCGGGTTGGCAGGGCCCAGCTTCATGCCCTCGGTGACCAAAAACAGCGCCCTCTCATTGCCAGTGGCAAAGCCGTGTTTCATGACCAGATTGGCCCGCATCTCCCACAGCATCGTGCACCACACCGTGCCCTGATAATGCACCTGGGTGGCATCCTGAGTCGCTGCGTGCGTGGGGCTGCGCAGCACATCCGTGTGCCAGTCCACCTGCGTGGGATCAATGTCGCGAAAGGTGTGTGGATTCTTCCGCAGGTCCGTGCTGTAGCTGTAGCGCCGCCCCCCATAATAATAGTTTTCGGAAAACCAGCCCATGAGCTGTTTGCGGGCATAGCCCCCATGGGCCCAGTTGCCCTGCGGATTTTCCCCAGCCTCGGCCGTGAGGGCCATGCCGTAAAAGTCCGACCACCCCTCTCCCATGCCGCGGCTGCTCAAGGCCGTGATCGTGACCGAAGGCCCGCCCACCAGCCGATTGCTCAGCCCGTGGGCATATTCATGCAGGACGATTTCGACATCGAAGGTTCCGTCCGTGTCCGGTGTGGTGAAGGTCCAGTTAAACATCTGCATCCGGCCACGGCCTCCATCCACTGGCGTGGAAAAATTCGCGTTGTTCGTGCCGGAACCATCCTGCGCCTCCGCGTTCACGGGATCACTGCCCTCGCCACCCCGGCCAAAATTATCCAGTTGGAAATTGCCCGCCGCTTCCGTGAAGCCCAGTTCGTAGAGGCGGTCGTGAGCAAAGTTGGTCCAGTAAAAAAGCTGCGTCACGGAGGCATCCTTGTGGGTCCAGGGCTCCTGGGTCAGATCCAGCGGAAAATCGAAAACGCGCTCTGGGCCACCCTCCGTGCGCGGCAGGTCGGCCACATTGTCCGCATTGGCATCGGTGTAGGCATCCGCATTGTTGCCGGTGGTGATGTTTTCATCCGCTGCCAGCCAGCCCGCAGGCGAGGCAGCAGGCACCAGCGCGGCGGTTTTCACCAGCGCCCGCTCCACCAGCGGTGGCTGCAGGCTGAAGACCGACTCATGCCCAGGCGACATCGGCGTCGGGCTTTCGGTGGTGAACACCCGATAGCTAGCCTCGGCATTGTAGGCCGTCAGGGACTGGCGCACCAGCACCGCCGCCGTTTCGGCATCCACCAGCACCCGGTACATTTCCCCACGCACTCGACTGGTGAGGGTGACATCCCACGCAAGCCGTAGGGTGGTGGCATCCATCGGCACCCACACCAGGCCCGCCTCCGCATCCGTCAGCATCGCAGCGCGGAAGGTCTGTCGGCGGTCGGGGCGGTCTGCCGGGGGAGCCTGCGCCTTCACCCCTGAGGCGACCACTTTTTCTCCCAAATGCTGCCCGGCCTGGGCCACGGCGGCCTCCACCGTCACAGGCGGGGCCGCCACCTGCGCGGCCCGGCCCTGCCCACCTGCGGCCACCGTAGGCTCGGCGATGAGCTGACTGCCCACATTGATCAAGCTGCCATCTGACGTCAGGTTGGCCTGAAACACCGCCTCAAAAATGTCAATGCCATCCAGTTGCTGATGCCACACTACCTTGCGTGTGCTGCTGCGCGCGGTGCGATAGTCCGTGACCCGCCGCGCCTGCTCCAACACTTCAGGCCCATGGCCAAACAGGTCCCGCTGCGCCTCAAGGAAGCGCAGCACCGGTGCATCTGCATTTTGCTCGACTTGGGCCTCCTCACGGCCTGCCAACAGCGTTAATGCAGATCCGATCCATTTGGGTGACTGACTGATGGGGTCAAAATCCACGGACAGCCCTGGAATCTCCGCCTTCAGCCGGGCCACCGCCCTGGCCTGGCGAAGGGAGATCTGAAGCGCCTGCCCAGCCAGCCTGCTCTGGCGAAGATCGTAGTCAGGCAAGGTGCCCCTCCCCTTATCCTCACTGGATTTGTAGGGGATTGATCCACCAGATCCTTCAGAAGCCCTGATTTCTTTTATTTGTTGATTCCTCGGGTTCAGTAAACTCGGGATGACCTGCCAAAGGACCACTAATAAAGCCAACAGAGCCAGCAGAACTGCATATGGGCGTGTTGGATGAGTTTTCATGGGACGGCCTCAGGCCACATCCCTGTAAATTTATCCTATATATTATAATTTCCACAAGCCAAAACACATAACGGAAGGCTTGTAGCCATCATTTCCCCCAATGTAAGTAATCGTTTTTTATCTTAAGTTCTTATGTTTGCATAAGAATTTAGCACCGATCATTACACTCAAAATATGACAATTTATGTTAGTCAATGAGGTCCAAATCGTGCTGATTGCGGCAGCTCGAGGAGGCTGGTCTAACCTCTGGGACGGCCAAAAGCTCGGCATCCCCTCTCAACTTCAACAGAGCTGACAGTTTGAGACGGTTTTGTGAGACTAAATGCACGATTCGGCGCGCAATGCCCTGCATCGCAGGGGCTGCCAGCCGGGACGACCAGACCCGATACTCGCGCAAAGCCCACAAGCAGACCACCCAGGCCCCCGCCCCCTGCCAGACTTCGCCCGTATCGGCCATGACGAGGATCTCCTGATCGGCCTGCAAATGACGGATGCCCGGAAGCCGCACCGCCGCCTCTGGAGAATCGTAAGGAAGAAACTCCAGCCGGACATACGCAGGCTGACGACTGAGCCACTGCCGTGCCTGCGAGCACAGCCCGCAGCGGGCATCATAAAACAGAGTGAGGGTAGTCATAGGGAAGAGGGGATTGGGGTAGTGACTCGCAATGAAGGCGACTAGGATAACGGCGGACCACATGCAGGCTGGCGACAAGTCCGCACACTGCGGACACAGGGGCCACGATCAGCATTTCACTGGCCTCAGCCCGCAAACCAGGAATGACCATTGGCAAAAACGCACTGAGAAAGCCTGCCAAAGCCCCGCAGCCCGCTGCCTTTCGGGAATCTCGCAAGGATGAGGACTCTTTCACTGCGAGATCCACTGGCAGGAAGATTAACAGCCAAGCAAGGAACACGATCACCGCGCTACAGAGAGTCACATGCATCCAGGAGAAAAGAGTGAAGCTAAAACTGGCCTCCGGAAAACTGAACGCCAAGACCAGCAGGCACGGGTTGCAGGCCACCCATCCCCAGAACATGGCGACGAAAGTGCGACAGAACTTGTGCTTCAGCTTCATGATGATGGTTGGTTAGGCCACACCCGCCTGCACCCACGGGTTCAGGCGGGAAAGCAGTAGGTTTTGTCAGACTTCCACCTTCAGCATCGGTGGCACAGGCGGCGGCATGCTGGCGAGCTGACCACGCCGACGCATTTTGGTGAAGACCACCAGGTTGAAGAAGTGCATGCCGCCCAGCACCAGCAGCACGATGCCCATCTTGCCACTCAGGGTCTCAAAAACTCCCTGCGCCCCGGCCACGCTATCTGAAGTCTTCAAATACAGCGAAACAAAGCCGATGTTGATCAGGTAAAAGCCGACCACCAGGAGATGGTTGACGCTGTCTGCAAGCTCGGTGTTTCCCTGGAAACATTCGACCAGGAAAATACGGCCGTTTTGATGAAGGGTGCGTGCGACCCAGACGGTCATGCCGATGGCAAGGACCAGGTAGAGAGCATAAGTGAGGGTGGTTGCGTTCATGTTGTTGGTTAGGTTTGGGCTTGAAAGGGCATCACCAGGCAAAGAAGGCCGTAGCGCGGTGTTTGGCAGTCGGGGTTTCCGAAGGGAGGAAGATCTCCCAGACGAGGGCACCCAGAGTGCGGAGGTTTTCCCAGGCGGGCGGGCTTGCCGCATCCCGGGTGATTGGCTTGGGCAGTGGAGTGAGTTTGTTCATGAGGTTATCCTTTTATCTATTGTACTTTCAGTAACTTGTGAAACATCTGGGCAAAAAAAGAGACGAGCTTAGCTGAGCAGACGCATCGCCCACTGGAGAGCGGAGGAGTGTTTCATGCCGGAAACGGTGTCTGAAACCTTCATGCCAAATTCGACGAACTCCTGCAGCTCCTTCATCTGCTTGTGGAAGTCCTTGCCTGGGCCCGGACCTTCTTCCTTAGTCTGTTCGGCGCAGTTTTTCAGGACGGACAGGGCAGGATCCAGCTCCCGCCGCTTGCGCTCACGGGCGATGGTGATGAACATCTTCCAGACGTCCTTTTCAGCCTCGAAATACTCGCGTCGTTCGCCTTTTTTCAGCACGCTGCGCACCAGCCCCCAGCCCACCAGCTCCCGTAGGTTGGTATTCGCATTGCCACGGCTCACATGCAGCCGTTCCATGATCTCCTCCGTGTGCATGGCCTCCGGCGCAGTCATCAGCAGCGCGTGGATCTGGGCCATGGTGCGATTGATGCCCCAGTTGCTGCCGAGGGCCCCCCACTGCGCGACAAACTCCTCTCGCGAAGTTTCCCAAGTGGCAGTTTCCTCTTTCATCCTACTTTCAGATAATACTGAAAGTTCATTCCAGCAAGAACAAATGCAGGCAATCTGAAACCGCAGAGACGGTGTCCTTTGCGCCCTGAAAACAAAACGTGCCCGGCCTTTTCAGACCGGGCACGAAGGGCTAGTGGAATCCGGATTCACCGGCCGCTGTCTGATTAAAACTTGAAGCGCACGCCTGCCTGGGCACCGAAGACATCGTCAAAGGCATCGCCATTGTCGAGACCGACGTTGCCGCCAACAAAGAGGTCCACCTGAGGAGCGACTTCGAACATGAGGCGGACGAAGGCATTGTACTCAGAGGTGATGACGTCGTTGCTGTTGTAGGTCACGCCGACGTGGGTTTCGAATGCACCCCACTTCATGCGAAGATGAGGGGTCACATAGACGCCCCAGTCATCCGTGCCGACATCGAAGTCAGCGAGGGAAAGATCGGCATAGCTGGCACCCACTTCAGCGACGAAATGGATGTTTTCCGTGATTGGGATGTACCCACCGATGCCGGCATTGCCCTGCCAGTAGTCGAAGTCCACACCTGCGAAATCAATGTCTGTCCAGGAACCGCGAACGGCGAAGTACAGATGGTTCACAGGAGAGAACTCCAGGCCAATGCCAGCGCCGTGACCGTCCACATCAAAGCCGAGTAAATCGGCCGAGCTGTAGTTATAGCCCAGGGAAAGGTTGGAGTAGGAGATCAGGATTGGCTGCTCCACTTCGGCGGGTGGCTGCGGCGCGATGGGTGCCGTGCCTGCGTGGGCGGAGGCGGCCATCAGTAGGACCGCGAGGGAGGTGAGGGATTGTTTGATCATGATCGTGTGTACTTAGCGGATGGGTTGGTGACAGAGGCCTTGCCTAGCCAATAAAATTGAACAGATGAGGCCCCGCTGTGTTCTAAGGAGAACGTCAGCATGGATAGGATCGCAGGAGCGACCGCCACCGGATGTATCCCAATGAAAAAAGCCGATCAGGCCACCTGCACTTCGGGCAGGCTCAGCACGGAGAGAATGGTGCGACGGAGCTGATTCATTTCAATCGGCTTGATGAGGTGGGCCTGGAAACCCGATTTGCGCGAGCGGTCCACATCTTCCTCCATGCCGTACCCGCTCAGGGCGATGCCACGCAGCCCATGTTGGTCGCGCAGCTTTTCCATCAGTTCATTGCCACTGCCATCTGGAAGCCCCAGATCGCTGATGACGAGGTCAAACCGGTTGGCCTCCGCCTCAGATTTGGCGGCGGTGATTGTGTTTACGGAGGTGACCCGGTAACCGGTGCGGATGAGCAGGCGGGTGAGCACCTGAAGGGTGGCATCGTGATCCTCGACTAACAAAATGTGCAGAGGCGGTACGCTTCCCATCTCCTCCGGTGTGCAGCCTTGTGGAGAGGTGCCATTGCGCCTTTCACCGTTGTTGCTGATGCCTGCCGGTGCCTCCGTGGCGCCAGGAAGCTGAACAATGAAAGTGGCCCCCTGATCCGGCCCGCCGCTTTCCGCACTGATGCGGCCCTGATGCAGGTCCACAATCGCGCGTGCAATGGATAGACCGAGGCCCAGCCCGCCAAAGCGGTGCTCGCCCTCATGTGCCTGCTCAAAGGGCTGGAAAATGCGCTCAATCGCCCCTTGGGCAATGCCGATGCCGGTATCCGTCACCTCGATGCGCAGACTGGGTGCCTCTCCCGCCACAGCTTCATCCCGTGTGCGGATGGTGATCTTGCCGCCTTTGGGCGTGAACTTGACGGCGTTGCGCAGCAAGTTCCAGATGACCTGCTGAAAGCGCGAAGGATCTGCCATGAGCCCGCACTTCTGAGCATAGAATTCCCGCTCCAGCACGAGACCCTTTTCATGGGCATCGTCCCGCACGATCTCCATGGCCAGGCTGATGAGCGAGTGAGAATCGCAGAGCTGCGGCCTCAGTGGTAGCTTGCCCTTGGCGATGCGGGTGAGATCCAGCAGGTCGTCAATGAGACGGGCCTCCAGGCCGATGTTGCGCTCGATCATCCCCAGTTGGGTGCGCACGTCCTCCGGCAGGCGCTCATCTTCACTCAGAGAAGCTGCCGCCATGAGCACCGGGGTGAGCGGGGTGCGCAGTTCATGAGAAAGGGCAGCGAGGAAGTTGTCCTTGGCACGGCTGGCCTGTTCCAGTTCACGCGCTCGGTCCTTGAGCATCTGCTGCCAGTGAGCCGTCTCGGCCATCAGGCCGCACTGCGCGGCCACCCACTCCACCATGCGGAAGCAGTCCTGCGTCCAATGCGTTTCCACCGTGCTGCAGACCACCATGATCCCATGCGTGGCCCCGCCCATGCGCACCGGCGTGGCTAGAATGGAGCGCACCGCCCCCGATGGACCAAACGGAGCCGCCAGCTCAGGAGCCTGCACGAAGTCTGAAACGTAGGCTGTGCGGTCCTGCTCGATGACCTTTTCCCCCAGCGAATCTTTCAGCGGCCAGACCTGCGGGAGTTCCCCCACTTCAGGATTCTTGACATGGGCCACCATCTCCAGCTCTCCACCATTGCGCTGCAGCACGGCCACGGCGGCGGCAGGGCTGCCCAGGATTTTCAGCAAGTGCTGGCAAAGATTGCCCAGGGCCTGTGCCTGGGAGTCCTGGTTGCGCGTGGCATCCAGCATGCCTTGGAGGATGTCTTCCCGGTTGTTCAGCCTCTGGTTCGCCTCCACCAGCTCTTCATTCTGGCGGGAGGCCTCCTCCGACTGGGATTCAATCTCTTCCTTCTGCTGCTCCAGCTCCTCGTTCTGGGCTTTGATCTCCTCGTTCTGCTGGAAGAGCTCTTCGGCCTGGACTTCCAGCTCCGAATTTTGCGCACTGATCACCGCATTCCGATGCTCCAGCCCGTCCCGCAGGCGGATGATGGCGTGGACCACCGCCGCGCCCATGAGACTGTTGAAAATCGTGGCCGCGAGAAACCAGTTCTGCTCCGATGAGGACAATACATGGTCAGGGAGGATCCACAGGATCTTGCTGACCGAGGCCGTGACAAACAGGGCAGCCATCGTCCACACCTGCCACTTCATCCGGGTCCACACGCACACCATCAGCGGCAGCACATAGGTGAGGGGAAACACCATGTCCTGAAAGACATAGGTGCGGATGTAGATCCACAGGAACGCGATGCCAAAGGCGGCGATGGAGGCTGGAAAAGCCGTGGGGCGGGCGAGGCTCATCGGCGTGCCCCTCCTTGTTTTTGGTAGAGGCAGGAGGCCACGCGGGCCAGGCCCAGGCCGGGCGGCGGATAGTCCGCCTTGCCCACCAGCAAGTAGCCGCCGGGTTTCAGTTCCGCCACCAGGCTCTGCCACACGGGGTAGGCCGCTTCGCGTTCCAGATAAATAGCCATGTTACGCCAGAGGATGAGATGCCAGGGACCTGCCTCGGCCCCAGAAAAGAGATTCGCCTGTTTCCACTGAATGCCCTGGCGCAGCCTTTCCTGCACCCAGCCGCCGGTGCGGTCGGTACGGAAATGTTTGCCCCTCACCGCTTCCGGCAGCCGGTCCAGTTCCTCAGGCCGATAGCGGCCCGTCTGGGCGCGACCGATGGCTTCGGCGCGGATGTCCGTGCCCAGCAGCTCGGCCTCCGGCAAGATGCCCAGGTCATCCAGCACACTGGCCACGGTGTAGAGCTCCTGCCCATCGGAGCAGGCCGCACTCCACACCCGGATTTTCTCCCGGGCGGGCAGCCAGCTTTGCCGAAAGTGCCCTTCCGCCTGCGCGAAGACCTCCTCGTCCCGGTAAAAATCCGTCACGCCCAGCAGGACTGCGCCCAGGATCTGCGATCTCGCCTGGGGCTGCGCCCTCAGCCTTGCCACGCCCTGCGCGACATCCGGCACCTGCAAAAAGCGCAGGCAGGCCGACAAGCGCCGCTGCAAAAAACCAGGCCGGTAGGCCCCGCGCGGCAGCCCGGCGAGGTCAAAGAGCTCGCCAAAAAAGAGGTCGCATTCCTCGCTGTTTTCCATCGGCAAAAGACGTGCCGGGCGGCCGGATGGGGACGGCCGGATGGATCGTCCCGGTTTAGGGACTGGCAGGGTGCCTTCAAAAAACAGGTACGCGGACATCGCTTGGGAGGAGGAGGATTCGTCGAGTTTGCTGAAATCAACCCCTCCGACAGGACAACAGGTGCCATCAACTGCCGAAGGAAGCCTCAACAGGCCAGTCATACCGCTCCTTTCAAGCCCCTTTCTTCTTGGCGTTGCATCATATCGCGGATCTCGGTGAGCAAGGCCACATCCGGTGGCATCGCAGCAGGGGGCTGCTCCTTTTTCAGCATCAGGTCCAGCAGCTTGTTCGTCGGTTTCACAATGATGAAAAAGACAATGGTCGCGGTGATCAGAAACCCCACCACCGCCCCCATGACAGAGCCGACATCCAGCAGCACGGGCATCAGCTTTTCGGTTTTTACCTCCACCCCGTTCACCTTCTCCGTCACGGTGGTCATGCGTTCCCAAATCCTAAACTTCAAGTGCGAGGTCCCCAAATCGCTGCCCCCAATGATGGCCAGGATGGGCTCCACCACGCCTTTGGTGAAGGCCGTCACGATGTTGTTAAAGGCGGAGCCGATGATGACTCCCGTGGATAGGCTGACCACGTTTCCTTTCAGGACGAATTTCTTGAACTCCTCCAGGACGGGCGGCGTTGAAAAGTGGGGCAGTATACTCATGGATGACTCAAAGTGACAGGCAGCCCCGTCACAGCGGGAGACTGCCCCATGCAATCGGATGTGCCTGCCCGGCTGCGCGTGCCTAATTGCGGGCAAAGTTGCAGACCGCCCACATCCGCAGCCCCGCCAGACTGCGAACTCTGTGGACATGGACATTCCCCCTGAATCATTGAAAGGAAAAACGGCCCTCGTCACCGGTGCCGGGTCAGGCATCGGCGAGGCATCCGCCCTGGCACTCGCCCGTGCAGGGGCCGCTGTGGCCCTTGTCGGCACCACCGCTGAAAAGCTGGAGGAAACCGCCGAGAAAATCCGCCAGGCAGGCGGCCAGGCCCTCGTGCTGGCAGCCGATGTCGCCAAGGCCAGCGACATGCAGGGCGTTGCCGCCGCTTGCAAAGAAAGCTGGGGGCGGCTGGACATCGTCCACCACAATGCCGGCACCAACGGAGTGTGGGCCCCTTTTGCCGAATTGGAAGAATCCGAGTGGGATGCCACCCTGAATATCAATCTGAAAGGCACCTTCCTCAGCCTCAAACATTGTTTCCCTCTGCTGAGCCCGCAGGGAGGTTCGGTCATCGTCACCTCATCCGTCAACGGCAACCGCATCTTCAGCAATGCCGGAGCCTCCGCCTATGCCTGCTCGAAGGCCGCCCAGTTGGCCCTGGTGAAAATGCTGGCCCTGGAGTGGGCCCAGCATCGCATTCGGGTCAATGTCATCTGCCCAGGCAGCATTGACACCGCCATCCACCAGGAAACCGAAGAGCGGAACCTGGATAGCATCCGCGTGCCGGTCAAATTTCCCGAAGGCAGCATCCCACTGAAAAAAGGCCAATCTGGCACGGTGGAGGAAGTGGCCCAGCTCGTCTGGTTTCTGGCCTCGGACCTCTCCAGCCACATCACCGGGACGGAGATCTACATTGATGGCGCACAGTCGTTGATCGAGGGCTAACTAACCAACAACATCGCAACGCCATGAAAGACTTCTTTGCCAAGATGGCTACCCATGCAGCCCGTGCCCTGGGACATCCCTTTGCCTTCCTGCTAGCCGTCGCCCTCGTGCTCGGCTGGGCGTTCATGGGCCCGGTTCTGGGCTACTCAGAGACCTGGCAGCTTTTTATCAACACCTGCACCACCATCGTCACCTTCCTCAGCGTCTTCCTCATCCAGAACAGCCAAAACCGCGAATCCATGGCCATGCAACTGAAGCTGGATGAACTCATCCGCGCCGTGAAGGATGCACGCAATGAGATCATTGATCTCGAAGATCTTCCTGAAGAGCAGCTCGAAAAACTGGCCGAACAGTTTCGCCGAAAATCCGCTGAATCCGAATCACAAAAGTCCTGAATCCCATGAACCTTCGATGCCTTTCCTTGGTGGCCGCTGCCACCCTCACCGCCGCCTTGCTTTCCTCCTGCACCTCTGGCAAAAATCTGCCGCCTCTGGCAACCGCCGGCCCGGTGGATCTGCAACGTTACTCCGGACTGTGGTTCGAGCAATTCCGCCTGCCCAATTCTTTCCAGAACGATGAGGCCACCGCTGAAGCCCGCTACACTCCGCAGCCCGATGGCAGCGTGCGTGTGGTCAATACCGAGGTCCGCCCCGATGGCACTCGCAAGACCGCCACCGGCACGGCCACCGCCGTCCCAGGCAGCCGCAACAGCCGCCTACGCGTGAAGTTCGACGGCCTCGCCGCTATCGTACCCGCCGCCAAAGAAGGCAATTACTGGATCATCCGTCTCGCCCCCGATTACTCGGCGGCGCTCGTCGGCACACCCGACCGGAAATTCCTCTGGCTGCTCTCCCGCGACCGCAACCTCACGCCAGCCCGCCGCAATGAATACGTGCAAGAGGCTAGGCGGCAGGGCTTTGACACATCCCGCCTTCTCAGCCGCCCCTAGCAGTCTCAAAAACAAACCCAACCCACGTCATGAATCCGAACACCCACCAAGAACCCACCCCTGATCAGGAACCCGACCTGGACGAATTGCCCGTGCACCAGCCGGACGAACTCGAAGACGTGCCCCTGCCCCGCAAGGTCACCCGCGAAACCGATGCCACAGGCGACAAGGAAGACCTGAACCACGGCGACGAAGGCATCGACGATACGCCACCACAGTCGGACGAAATGGGCGACTAGCCTAACCGTACATTCAACAAAAAGGCTGGCCATCCTCGCGGGTGGCCAGCCTTTTTTGCATTTCTCACTCAGGCAGCGCTAGCGGAAAAAGATCACCAGCAGCACTATCAGCAGGATGATACCACCGCTTGGATAGTATCCCCAACCTGAGCTGTATGGCCAGGTGGGCAGTGCACCAAGGAGCAGCAAAATCAAAAGGACTAAAAGAATCGTATTCATGGTTAGGTAGGGTTGACATAAAGAGATCGCGCCCCTCCACCCGATTGGATGTGCATGCTCATTCCAGCCCTGACAAATCATGGCAGCCAATGCGGCGTCGACTCGCGATACCTCCTTGCCATGAAAACACCCTTAGGCACCAAACATGTCGCCATCCTAGCCACCGACGGCTTTGAACAGTCCGAGTTGGAACAGCCTCTGCAGGCCCTCGAAAAAGCGGGGGCAAAAGTCAGCATCATCTCCCCGCAGGCAGGCGAGATCCAGGGCGTGCACCACGATGAAAAAGGCGATACCTTTGCCACCGACATCCGGCTGGACCTGGCCGACCCGGAAGACTTCGACGCCCTCGTCCTGCCCGGTGGCCTAGCCAACCCAGACAGCCTGCGGGCGCTGCCCGAGGCAGTGGCCTTCGTCCGCGACTTCGGCCTCCGCGGCAAACCCATCGCCGCCATCTGCCACGGTCCCTGGCTGCTGATTGAGGCCGGCCTCGTCGAGGGGCGCCGCCTCACCTCCTGGCCCGCCATCCAGACCGATGTGCGCAATGCGGGCGGTGACTGGGTGGATGAAGAAGTCGTGGTGGATGGCCAACTCATCACCAGCCGCCAGCCCGAGGACCTGCCCGCCTTTAATCAAAAGATGATCGAAGTCTTTGCCCAAGGTGAAGGCGAGCCCATGGGAGCCGGGGCTGTGCCGCCGCAAGATGGCTGAAAAGACCACAAATCCTGCACCCGGCGGCATCCGGCGGAAACCAGCCACGCGAAGCAATAGACGATGCAATCTCCAGACCCCGTGCAGCAAAATACTGACGAAGCTCTAAACTCGCAGATCGAAGCCCACGCAAAGCTGCGTGTGGGCGGGATCTCCATTCAGTCCGAGGATGAAATTTCCCGCCGGATCGAAGCTCTGGACCAGGAGTGGGACATCGAACGCTGGTTGCAGTTCAATGCCTCGGCCCTGGCCTTCTCAGGCCTGCTGCTGGGCCTCGTCCGCCACAAAAAATACTTCCTCATTCCCGGTGTGGTGTTGCCGTTCCTTTTCAACCATGCCGTCAACGGCTGGTGCCCGCCCATCGCCGTCCTGCGCCGTCTGGGCATTCGTACTCGGCGGGAGATTGACCATGAAAAATATGCCCTCAAGGCCCTGCGCGGCGACTTTGCAGGCATCCCCCCATTCAGCGAAACCGGTGCCAGCATGACCGCCAGCCAAGCCTGGCAGGCGGCTCGCCCCTAAGTCAGGGCCACATGCCCCCCCAAACTTTATTTTGAGAAACCAGTAAACGCAGATTCCGCCTACACGCCGAATGAGAAAGATGTCTCCTCCAACCTTTCCTGAGACCTCCTCCAGGTCCATCATTCGCATTGCCGTCGTTGACGATCACTCGATCATGAGGGCGGTTTACCGCAGCCTCATTGATGACTCTCCAGAGCTAGACATGGCCTGGAGCGCCGCCACCCTCGAAGAAGCCAGGCTGCACATCGAAAGGGATGATATCCCCGATGTCATCATCCTGGATGTGACGCTGCCCGATGGCACCGGCTATGAACTGCTCCGCGAGATTCTGCACGAATTTCCGAACCTGCCCGTGCTCATGGTATCTGCCCATGAAGAACAGGCCTATGTCACCCAGGCTGCCGAGGCAGGCGCGCGAGGTTACCTCATCAAGGATTCCTCCCCGGCCGAACTCATGGATGCCCTGGAGACCGTGATCAACGGGGAAACCTACTTCAAGTCGGTCGCCTAAACGGCCTGGCATGCCACCTCATTCTGCCCATGTCTGCCTCCACCTTGTGGCACGATTTTAAAGCCAGCCAGCCTGGCCGACGATTTCAGGACTTTTACGAAAAGCGCCAGGAAGACCGCAGCGATGGCCACGGATGGCGGCGGGCTCTGTATGTCGGCCTGGGGGTGGTCATCGCCCTCAGCGGCATCGTACTTCTCGGTATGCCGGGGCCGGGCTTGCTCGTCCTAGCTTTAGGGCTGGCCTTGGTCGCAGGCGAGTCTGCCCTGATGGCACAGGGGCTGGACAGGCTGGAAGTCTGGCTGCGCGCCCTTAGCCAGAAATTCATTCAGTGGTGGCGGCATCTGCGGCCTTATCAGCAATACCTGGGCATTGCAGCCGTCATTGCACTGGCTCTCGGCGCCGCTGGCTGCGTTTACAAGGTGCTGTCCTGAAGCTCCCTGCCGCGGTGCCGGGAGAAAAAGATCTCCCCCGGCAGCAGCAGAACAGTCCTGACCCTCAGGACCTCATGTCACTGCGCATGATCTGCCAGGCCAAAGAAATGCCGCCCCCAGTGGCCAGCAAAAAGAGAAGCATGGCAAAGCCAGGATAACCAAAGAGGCGGAAGCTCGTCTCCACTCGCATCAGCATGGAGGCACCGACGATCAGCGAGGCAAGAATGAGGCCCAGCGTGATGCGGTTCGCCACCTTTTGCAGGCCGGTCATCACCACCTTTTCATCAATCGTGTCCAGATGGATCTTTAGCTTGTTGTTGGCCACCACTTCCAGAAACTGGTTCAGCCTGCCGGGCAGTTTCTCGATGAGCTCTTTGGCATCCAGCACGGAGTTCAGCAGGTTGCCTAACGAAAGGCTCTTCAAAGTTTTCGCCCGCATCAGCTCGGCCGAATTTCGGCGGATGGATTCATTCGGATCAAAGGTGGGGTCCAGCGTGCGGCCCACCAGATCCAGATTCAGCAGGGTCTTGCCCAGCATCGTCAGCTCCTCCGGCACGCTGAGTCCAGTGCGCGCAGCCACCTGGGTCACATGCATGACGATCTTGCCCACCTCCAGATTCTCCACCGTGGCCCCCTGCTGCTGGCTGACGATCTCCGCGATGTCGCGGCGGAAGGCGGCTTCATCAAAATGATCTTTCTCCGTGCCCATCGCCTGCGCCACTGCAGCGGCGCGGTCACTCTGCCCGTCGCTGATGGCCAGCAGCAGCTTTAGGAGCTGGTCCTGCATCTGCGGGCCCACCCGCGCGATCATGCCAAAGTCCAGCAGGGCCACCTTGCTGTTGTCCGCCGTCAAAAAAACATTGCCCGGATGCGGATCCGCATGAAAGACCCCGACGATGAGAATCTGGTGCAGGTAGGAGCGGAAGACTTCCTCCGCCAGCGCCCGCCCATCCACCTCCATGCGCACGATCGGGTGCAGCTTGGTGATCTTGGTGCCGTCCACATACTCCATCGTCAGCACCCGGCCAGAGGAGTAGTCATCAATGGGGGCCGGAATCACCAGACGGGTAAAATCTGACAGCTTTTCGCGCATCAGCTTCATCGTCTGCGCTTCCTGGCGGTAATCCAGTTCCCGCAGCAGCGCCTTGCGCAGTTCCCCCACCATCTTGGTGAATTCAAAACGACGACCGGTGTCTGTGTGGCGATCCAGAAACTCGGCGATTTCTGAGATCGCCGCCAAGTCGGTCGCCACCAGTTCCCGCACATCCGGGCGCTGCACCTTCACCGCCACCTCCTGTCCGCTGCGCAGCACCGCGTAGTGCACCTGCCCTAGCGAGGCCGCCGCCATCGGCACCGGATCAAACGATTGAAAGGCCTTGGAAATGCGCGCGCCGATCTCCACATTCACGATGGCCTCCACTTTTTCATAAGGGAAGGGCTGGATGTTGTCCTGCAACATGCTCAGGGCCTCCATGTAGGCAGGAGGCACAAAGTCGGATCGGGTGGAAAGCAACTGCCCCAGCTTGATGAATGTCGGCCCCATCTGCTCCAGATCCTTGGCCAGTTCACGCGCTCCCGGCGGCACGGGCGGCGCGGGTGCAAACTCCAGCGGATCATCCACAATCGGTGCCGCTTTCACCAAGTCTCCGTGACCGTATTTGATCATCAGGCCCAGGACTTGTTTATATCTTTTTAGGTGTTCCGGATGAAGGGAGAGTGTCATAGTAAGCGTGTCGTGCATTTGGCCATCGTGCCTCGCCCGTCGCTTGGTCGTACCATTCGAATGCACGCAGATGCCCGTCCTCCTTCGATGATGAAAGGATGACTGCTCAAAGCGTACAAAACTTTCAATCGTGGTTTGAGGCGCTGCACACCACGGAGAAGAGCCAGGTGGCCATGATGCGGCTGGAACCCGGCCAGGAATCCGGGCCCGAACCTGAAAGCCACGCTCACAGCGACCAGGTGCTTCTCGTCCTGGAAGGAACTTTGGAAGGAGAAATTGCCGATGAGCGCATTTCCATGGCGAAAGGCGATTTCATCACAGTGCCCGCAGGCACTCTCCACCGTTTCTACAATGCGGGGGAGTCCTCTGCCCTAACCTTTAATGTCTATGCTCCGCCTGCCTATCCCCCCGACGCCCGAGGATGATGCCGGGTCTTCCAGCAACGGCCACGGCCTGGCCACTCTCGCAGTAACGGCCGCTATCAGCGGCACGCTGGCAGTGATCATCAGCAAAAATTTCCTGGAGACGGAAAAGAAGATCACTCACCACATCGAGACCGATTACGCGGTCTGTGACGAGGCCTTTGCCCGCACCATGAGCCATCTCCTGGGCCCGCCCCTGCTGAGCGGCAACAAGGTCACCGTCTTGCAAAACGGAGCCCAGATTTTCCCGCGCATGCTGGAAGTCATCCGCCAGGCCGAGCGAAGCGTGACCTTTGAAAACTTCGTCTGGACCAAGGGCCAGATCGTTGAGGAATTTTCAGCCGCCTTTGCCGAATGCGCCCGCCGAGGCGTGAAGGTTCACTTTCTCCAGGATGCCATGGGATCCAACTGCCTGGACAGCGACTGCATGAAGCAGATGCGCGAGGCCGGTGTGGAGGTAGAGATCTTCCGCCGTTACAATCTGGCCAACTTCAACCACCGCACCCATCGCAAGATCCTGGTGGTAGATGGCCGCATCGGCTTTGTCGGCGGCGTAGGTATCTCCGATCTGTGGGACGGCCATGGCAATAAAAGCGATCACTGGCGCGACACCCAGTATGAGGTGGAAGGGCCCGTGGTCGCCCAGATGCAGCAGGCCTTCATGGACAACTGGATGCAGACCCGCGCGCGGGTGCTGCATGGCGATGACTACTTCCCGAAACTCGTTCCCTGTGGCGACACGCAGTGCCAGATATTCACCAGCTCCGTCAGTGAAGGTGCCGATAGCGCCCGCCTCATGTTTCTGATGTCCATTGCCGCAGCCCGCCAGTCCATCCGCATCGTGAACCCCTACTTCGTTCCTGACATGCTGGTGCTGAACCTCCTGAAAAAGGCCTGCGAACGCGGCGTCAGTGTAGAAATCATCGCTCCGAGTGAGCGTATTGACCAAAAGGTGGTCCGCTACGTGGGCCGTGCCCGCTGGGGCGGACTGCTGCGCGCAGGCGTGCGCTTTTATGAATTCCAGCCCGCCCTTCTCCACTGCAAATATTTCGTCGTGGACGAACAATGGGTGTCCGTCGGCTCATGCAACCTGGATGACAGATCCCTGTGCCTAAACGAGGAAGCCAACCTCAATGTCTGGGATCGCGACTTTGCACGCCAGCACCTGGAAGTCTTTGAAGTGGACAAAAAACGATCCCGCGAAATCACCTGGCAGGATTGGAAGAACCGTCCTTTCCGGGAGAAGGTCCTGGGCCATGTCGGCGGCATCTTTCGTTCCCAGCTTTGATCACCTAACCAACAAGAAGTTCACACCGATCTCTCACATCGCTTCAGCTTCCGGGCAGATCACCAGATCTGCCACCAGCGGCAGGTGGTCGGAGGCGATCTGTGTCTCCCGGCTATTCAGCACCTCCACCTTGTGCGCCTGCAGCCTGCTGTTCATAAAGATGTAATCCAGCCGGGTCACCGGCCACCGGGAGGGAAAGGTAGACCGGGGCCGACTGCGCAAGGTCCATCTTTGCACGTCCTTCAGCCGCCGTGTGATGGTCCGGTAAACCAGCGACCCCGGAAAGGCATTGAGATCTCCGCACAGTACAAAGGGATGCGTGCGGATGCTGCCATCCATCCAATCTGGCCCCAGCAAGGCGGTGACCTGTGCCAGCCGCTCGCTCCAGCTCAGTCCCAAGTGGGTGTTAAGCACATTCACAGGCTGCCCTTGCACATCAATCTGCACCAGGATGGCCCCCCGCGGCTCAAAAGCCAGCCGGGAGGATGAAGTGGGTAGCATTCCCTGATGCAAAAGGGTCATCGGCAAACGGCTGAGAATCGCATCCCCGTATTGCTCCGACATCTGGGTAACAGCCGGGTGAAAATGGAAGTCCATTTTCAGCGTGTCAGCCAGATGCCTGGCCTGGTGCAGTCCTCGGCTGCGACGCCGCTCCACATCCAGCTCCTGAAGGGCCACCACATCCGGTGCGGCTTCGGCGATGATGGCGGCGATCCGGCTTTCGTCCAACGCTCCATCGGTGCCCACGCAGCCATGCACATTGTAGGTCATCACGCGCAGCGTTGGCGGTTTCACCGGATCAGCCTCCTTCACAAGTTTTGGCTCCCCCGAGTAACCGGCTGGTCCAGAGGAGTTTCTGGCGTGGCCGGAGGCGCCATCTTGTGCATCTGTTTCAGCGCTTGCTCGCGGTCCTTATCCGTCACTCGCTCACGGTCGTCTTCCACGGCAATGTCGGCAGCGAGTTGCTCGATCTGGTCGGTTGCGCCTAACTGATCGAGTGTGTCATCATCTTTGTGTGCGGCAGTATTTTTCATGGCAGAAGAGTATCAACCAGGATTCGCCGGGGAGCCCCTTAACGGCCCTGCACATTTTGTTATACTGCATATTGCCCGTATCAGATTTGCACACATCCACAACCCGTCGCGTCGGCGAATTCTTCACAGCAGCTCGGCCCGGCATGCGACACGGGCAACAAGCGCTGCAAAACAACCCAAACATAAAAAAGTTCTATGAAATCATCCCTCGTTACCGCCCTCTTTGCAGGACTCTCCATGCTTGCCATCACTGTGCAGGCTGCTGACCCCAAGAGCACTCTCAACTCCGCCGATGAAAAGTTTGTGAAGGCAGCTTCACAGCATGGCATGGGCGAAGTGCAAATCGCCGCACTGGGCGTCAAAAAAGGTGCCCGTGCAGACGTGAAGGCCCTGGCCGAAAAAATGGTCCTGGCTCACACCACCCTGAACACCGAACTCACCGGCCTGGCCAAAGCCAAGGGCGTTGAGATCTCCACCGTCACCGATCCGGCTGACACCGAAACCCTGAAGGAACTCGAAAACACCAACACGGGCGACGCCTTTGACAAGGCTTTCCTGAATCAACTGGAATCCGGCCACAAGGAAGCGATCGACCTCTTTGACAATGCCGCCGAAGAGTCCAAAGACGCTGAAGTGAAGGCCTGGGCTGGCAAGGCCCTGCCAGAACTCCGCAACCATCTTGATGCTGTCCAGACCGCCCTGAAGAAATAATTCCTCGTTACTGTTTTACGGAGGTCTCCGGGCCTTCGTCACGCTGGCGGTGATGGTGGACTCTCCGTCCTCCCGTCACCGCCAGCTTCATTTTCACTTTTGACGTTCTTTTTGTTATGCCAGCCCCCCTTCCCTCCAAACGACTCGCCGGCCTCCTCGTACCAGTCTTTGCCATGCGGCGCACCCATGACATGGGCATTGGCGATACCCGTGCCGTTCTCGAAACCATTGATTTCTGCGCCTCCCATCAGTTCGCCATTTTGCAGTTGCTGCCCATCCATGAAACCGTAGGCGACCACAGTCCCTACAACCCCATCACCTCCCGCGCCCTCTCCCCCGCCCTGCTTACCCTGGAGCCCGATGACGTCCCTGGGCTGACGCAGGAAATATTGGATACCCTGGCCCCGCCCTCCTGGCTGGCCCAGCTCCGCGAAGGCCCCGTCAAACATCTCTCTGTGCATCCTCTGAAGCTGCAAGTCCTCCAGGAGGCCGCACGGAACTTCGAAACCATGACGGAGATCCCTCCGGAGTTGCAGCAAAACTATGCGGATTTTCAGGCCCAGGCCGCTGACTGGCTGCCTGGCTACACGCTGTTCCGCACCCTTGTCCAGGAATACGGCGGCAATGCCCACTGGGAACAGTGGCGACCCGAGCACCACACCCCGGCCAGTGCCGAGCAATGGCTGGCGGCTCACCCCGAACGGGAACGCCTGGAGGCGTGGCGTCGCAGCTTCACCTTCATCCAGTGGGTGGCCTGGCGGCAGTGGCGCGCAGTGCGGCAGCATGCCGATGAACGTGGCGTGCAGCTCATGGGCGAGATGTCCTTCGGCGTCTCCAAAAGCAGCGCCGATGTCTGGCTGCATCCCGCACTCTTTGACCGTGATTGGAGCATGGGCACGCGGCCGGTCTCCTACTTTGACACCAACAAAGATTCCGAACGCTGGGGCCAGAATTGGGGCCTGCCGCCCTATCGCTGGGAGAACCACCGCTCTGAAAATTTCGCCTGGCTGCGCGGGCGGCTCAGTTCGGAGTCCCAGTTCTTCCACCTCTGCCGCCTAGACCATCTGCGGGGCTACTTTCGCGGCTACATGTTCCCCTGGCAGGGCGGGGCACAGCATGCGGAATTTGCCACCCTGACGGAAGAGGAAGTGAAGGCCCGCACCAAAGGACTGCTGCCCCGCTTTGTCCCAGGCCCGGACGAGCAGGAAAACACAGCCCAGATGAATGACCTCCAAGGGCGCGAGATCATCTCCATCATGCAGGAAGCCGCGGGCCCCATGGCACTGGTGGCGGAGCTGATGGGCATGATGGCCCCCTACATGCGCCAGGCGCTGGATGACCTGCAAATGCCCAACCTCACCTTCCCACTTTTGGAAAAGGATGAAGACGGCCACCTGCTGCACCAGGAGTCCTTTCGTGAACTCAGCCTGGTGGCCTATGGCAACCATGACCATGCCCCCATCGCCGCTGTTTACTCCCGCCTTCACGAAGGCCTCAGCACAGGCGATGCTGCCCCGTCGGATGACCTGACCAACCTCCTCGCCTTTGCCAAGTGGGATGCTCCCGCACCCGAGGAGCTAAACAGCGAGCTTCTTTCCGCCCTGCAAAAGGCTTTGTTTGAGACTCCCTGCCGACTGGCCGTCCTCATGTGCATGGACCTGCTGGGAACCGCTCAGCGCTTCAATCTGCCCGGTAGCTACGGCAGCCTCACCTGGTGTGAAAGGCTGGAACTTCCCTGGCCTGAGCTGGAGCGCCACCCCGTCTACGGCCCCCGCATTCAGGAGGCCGAACGCTGGGTGCAGGAATCTGGCCGAGCCCCTGCCGTATAATTTTTGCACCTCTGGCGATTTTTTCCCCAGGGGATGCATGCAGGAATGCCCTTCCCTGCGAAGTGTGAGAAGGGCGGTCAGGAGACTGGCCACCCTTTATGGAATTTGCCCTCCAGCCATATTCTGACCATGTCCCCGGCATCTCATACTCCCATCCCCAGCGCGGTCAAAAAAACCGCCAATTCTCCGCCCCCAAATCCCAACCTCAACAGGCAGACTGGCAAGGAGCATTCGGCCTCCTCCCTCAGCGCCCCGCCTTTGGTCCTGGTGGTGGATGATCAGGCGCGCAACGTGCAGATGGTGAAAAAGGTGCTGTCCAGCGACGGCTTTCAGGTCGTCACCGCAGAGAGCGGGGAGGAGGCCCTGCGCTGCATCAGCAACCATTGGCCGGATCTCATCCTGCTGGATGTCGTCATGCCTGAGATGGACGGCTTTGAAGTCTGCGAGCAGATCAAAAGCAACCCTGCCACCCAGAACATCCCCATCATTTTCCTCTCCGGAGACACCGGGCACCAGTCCGTCATGACCGGCTTTGCCAAGGGTGGCATTGACTACATCTCCAAGCCTTTCAACAAGTCCGAGCTCCTTGCCCGGGTTCGCACGCATGTGGAGCTGCACCGCAGCCAAGTGCGCAACCTCATGCAGGTGCAGGAACGCCGCCGCACTCTGGACCTCATCGCCCACGAGTGGCACAAGCCGCTTCAGCGCATCTCCCTCTTCCTCTCCACCGTTTACCGCGACATGGAGGAGGCCGACCGGCCCGGCAGCATGCTGGCCCTCAGCAAAGAAGCCATGCGGGAAACTCACCGAATGCTGAGCTCCGTCGAAGGCTTTCTGCACCAGGAATCCTCCGCCGCAGGCGCTTTCCAGGAGGGAACCGCCCCGCTTGGCCTAACCACCGATGATTTAAAATCCATGGTGGGCAAATGGTACGTCACGGCGAAGCGCAAGCTGGTGGAGCTGATCCTCACCGCCCCTGTGAAACCGCTGCCTGTGGCCGGCCTCTCCTTTGCCATCAACCAGATCGTGGATGCCGTGCTTTCCAATGCGGTCAACTTTACCCCTCAGGCAGGCCGCATCGAGGTCCGCATCGCCGAGAAAAACGGCCATATCGTGCTGCGCGTGAAGGACAACGGCCCAGGCTTTTCAGACGAATACCTGCGCCGCCAGTTCCAGCCCTACATGCATCACAGAGACGGCAGCACCCAGGCCAGCCTGGGCGTGGGCCTTGCCTCGGCCAAACGCATTGCCGACCGGATCAAGGCCACAATGACCATCGGCAACCGCACCCGTGGTGCAGGCGGCTACGTCACCGTGACCTTTCCCAGCAGCGCTGTGAAACTCGCGGACTTGGAGACTCTGGAAGAGATCCCTTCCAACGATCTGTAAAGGGGGCTTGGCTTGCTCGATTGGGCGAGCCCTCGCTTTCGGATTCAACTCCCAAAGGGGTCCCTCTCAATTGGGCGGGGCCACCTGCACTCCCGTTGCATGACCGATCTCGGGCAGCTTGGCCCCTGCCTGGTAAGGCCATAGCGCGTGGCATTTGCGGCAATAAAACTTCTTCTCGAAAAGGCCGAAGTTACTCGCCCACTCCAGCAGCAGCGGTGTGATGAAATACTTGCGGGTAAACTGCGGATATTCCACCGCCAGGGAACCGCACTCCGGGCAACTGAAGATATGACGGCAGACCGGCTCATGCGTGCCCTGCATGTCCTGAATCAGGTTCACGGCGCGTGCATAGTCCGCATCATGGACTTGGACGATGGAAAAGGCCTTCGGTTTGGTGAAGAAAATGAAGCGCTGGATGTCTTGTTCGTCGTGGGTGCGGGCCGTGATACCATTGCGGCTCAGCGCCTCCGCCAGGTTTTCCGCCTCATACATGCTGTCCAGTGTCGCCAGATTGATATAGTTCATAAGCGTGGGGTCTAGTTCACTGTATTCGCAGGGCTAGCCCTCGGTGCGTCTGACCATTTTAGAGACGGCCAGGAGGAGAGGTGCAAACGATACGCATTTCACAAGATGCACGGTTTTCCCCGTGCATTTCGTCACTGGCACCCTCGGGTGGCAAAATGCGAAAGGATGTAACTCGTTGAAAATCAACAAATTTTCAACCGTGGCACAGCGGGTATGGGGTTTGCAATACAGGGAAGCAGCTCTGTGCACACCCATTTGAGCAACCCCTGAAACCCCTTTTGCCCACGCCCCCTATGAAAATCGCCCCCACCTCCTCCTTCACGAACCTGGATGACGAAGCCCTCATGGCCTGCCTGGCCAACAAAGAGCCAAACGCCCTGTGGGTGATCCATGAGCGTTACCACTCCATTTTGAAGTCCATCATCATCTCCGTTATCCATGATGAAACCGAAGCTGACGATGTTCTTCAGGAAGTGTTCATCCAGATCTGGACCCACGCCGCCAACTACTCTGTCGCCAAAGGCAAAGCCGCCGGCTGGCTCATCACCCTGGCACGCCGCCGCGCCATTGACCGCCTCCGCCAGCGCCACTCCTACCAGCTCGCCACCGAGCGGCTGGAAAAGGCCTCCCGGCCTTCGAACGCCTACGAGATCGAAAGCGCCCAGCACGACATTGAGAATCACGACATCCGCAATTACCTCAACAGCCTCCTGCAGACCCTGCCGGTGGCCCAGAAGGAAGTGGTGGTCCTCGCCCACCTGCATGGCATGAGCCAGCGCCAGATCGCCTCCGCCATCAGCCTGCCGCTGGGCACGGTGAAAACCCGCCTGGAACTGGGCATGCGCAAGCTCTGCCACATCGCTGGTGGCACCCAGCACAAGGTGATGTAATCACACTTCTTGTTAGTTTTTTCTGACCGGATCCTGGGAAACTGTCCCGGGACCCGGTCAGTTGTTTGGGCCTACCTCCACCAAATAATCAAAGGCACGCCGGGCGCGGACCAGCGTCTCGGCCACGGATTCGTTGGCGTTCCCCGCCAACTCCAGGATCAGGGAGCCTTTGAACTGATGCGTCTTCAGCTCTCCCAGCAGCCAGCGCCAGTCGATGACTCCTTCACCAGGATTGAGATGCGCGTCATAGTTGCCGCGGTTGTCGTTCGCATGCAGCATTTTCAGGTGGCCGGACAGCTTGTGGACCACGGTTCCCAGTTCCCCGGCCAGGTTCGCATGGCCTGTGTCTAGACAGGTGCCCACATTGCACTCCCGGATCTGGCCCAGGAGGTAGAGCATGTCGCTCGTGTGGCCAAAAAGCAGATGCGGCAGCATGTTTTCCAGCAGCAGGTTGACCCCCAGATCCTGGCATTTGCGGGCCACCATATTCAGGGAGTCTGCCGCATGGTTCATGTGCTGGAGGAATTCCTCCTGCGGCGGCCGCCCCTCCCTTTCAGGGCCAGGATGCAGCACAATGTTGCGCACCCCCATGGCCGCTGCCGCCGTGCAGGCCACCAGCAGCTCATTCACCGCGCCACGCCGGGTAGGCTCATGCAGGGAGGTGATGTCGATGTGGTCCGCAAACGGGGCGTGGAAGGAAAACGGGTGCAGGTCCAGCGCTCGCATCCGCTCGCCAGCCTCCCTCACCATGTCATGCTGGTGGTAGTCCAGATGTTTGGGGAAGGAGCAGATTTCAATCTGCCGGAAGCCGCTCTCGGCAATGCCGTCGAGCACTTCGAAAATGCTGCGCTGATAAAAGCAGCCGGTGGAAAGTCCGATGGGCCATTGGTTCATAACATGGGGTGGGTGAGCAGGGTTTGGCGCAGTGGTGCCAGGCAGGCCCCGGCATCGCAGGGCGAGTGGCAAAAGCCTTTCTCCCGGGTGGATACGCAATTGAAATCAATGAGCTCGTCCAAGCCGGTGGCCCTCAGGCCAGCAAAGACGCGCGTGTAAAAATCTGCCCGGATAGCGGCGCTGTAATCGCGCCAGTCCACGCCCCAGCCAAAGGCAGGGTTCTCAAACTTCGACCGGATGAGACCCGCTATGTGACGCGGATGCCACCCACGCGCCAGCAGGCTGCGGGTGATGAGCTGCATGCCCGCAGGCTTCAGCAGCCGGTCATTGGGATCCTCCAGTAGGCTACGCATGCACGTCGGCAGCGTGTGGACAGGCGTCTGGTCATACGTTTCAAGCCAGCGGTCCTTGGCATCATGATGGTCGGAGTAAAAGAACTCATGAAAACGGCGCAGAGGCGAGGCCAGATACTCATCCAGCAGGCGGGAAGTGCCGTGGGACTGCTCCGGAATCCGCACACAGGCTCGCCGGGCCAGGTCCCTCACCTCAGACTCCACCTGGCGCACCTGCAGGGCCAGCTTCACATCCATCTCATGCAGCGGCACCACCCGCACCAGCGGGATCTGATCCCGCACCTGCGGATCATCCGTCAGGCCCTGCATCCAGGGTTTCAGGTAATAGGTGAAGGGCTGGCGGATCATCCGCGAATACAGCGGGTCCCCATACTCGGAGATATCCACCGAGACGATCTCGCGCCGGCCTGAATGGCTAGGGCCCACATGCACGGCCGTGATCTCCACCGGGATGTCCATCAAAGGTGCCGCATCCTGCTTGATCCTCTGCGCCATGTACTCCATCACCAGCGATTGCCCGGCAAAGGCGCTCTGCGCGAGAGCCCCAATCTGCCCCGCAAACGGCTCCGGCACAGAAGCCACGCAGGCATCTCGCCACTCCGGTGCCGGATCCAGCAGGCTGAAACGCTGCGCCAGTTCGCTGTGACGTTCTATCCGCCAGACAAAATGATGCCCCTGCCCGGTGATGATGTGCAGTGGCCGGATGCCCCAGTGCAGCAGCAAGCACTCAATCACGCGCACCACCGGTTCCTGAATCTCAAAGGCCCGCTCTGGGTCCACATGGGCTTCCGCTGGTGAATCAAAGTTCACATATTCGATGTCCAGATGGAAAAGCAGTGACTTGGAATCCGAAAGAGAACGCGCCATGTCCAGGTCCCGCTCCAAAAACCAATCCAGCTCCGCCGGGGCACGCAACTGCGAACGCCGGAACTGGCAGCCGTCCGAATGCGTCAAATACGTGGCCGTCACCTGGTCCAGTGTCTCGCCGCCGAGAAACTCGATCAGCCGCTGCCGGATGGCGTCGTCCCGATAAAATGGTGTCATCCAGTTTAATCGTTCGGGCAACGGTCCGCGCGTGCGGTGATGACACCTGAACCCCGGAAAAAACGCGGGGCCAAAGGCAACAGCGAAAGCGAAGTCTCATGAACCCAAATCACCACCATGAACACCACTTCCCCCTGCGAAACCTGCGGCAATGTTTACGACAAAGCCTTCACAGTCACCCTCCAGGGCAAGACGCACACTTTTGACAGCTTCGAGTGTGCCATCCAGGCACTCGCCCCTGTCTGTGGCCATTGCGACTGCCGGATCATTGGCCACGGGGTCGAATCGGACGAGCAGATCTTTTGCTGCGTCCATTGCGCCACCAAGGCTGGCGAAAAAGGGCTCAAAGACCGCCAATAAAACCACGAGCATAACGGGGGTGGCTTGAGCTCATCTGGCACACTCCACGTTGCACTTTGCGAATTGCTACCATTGCAAAACGCCAAAATAACTGGACCTTGGTCCCTGAGTCTTACGCAAACTCGTGCCTCCGCCACCTCACCCGCACTGGCATGCAACGTGCATGGTGATCGCCATACGCGATCACGGTTGATTGTTCCCAGTGAAAGCAGCCCTCTCCCACTCCCTCATGTCTTCTGCTTCCAAAAACGATCCCACTTCGCCCCGATCCACCATCATGGTCGTGGATGACCAGCCCCAAAACGTCAAGCTGGTGAGCGATCTCCTGACCGTGGCGATGGGGTATGAAGTCATCGAAGCGGAAAGCGGCTACCAAGCGCTGGAACTGCTGAAAAAAACCGTGCCCGACCTCATCCTTCTGGACGTGCTGATGCCCGAACAAGACGGCGTAGAGACCTGTAAAATCATCAAGGAGAATCCCACTCTCACCGACATTCCCATCATCTTCCTCTCAGCGGCTGATGACAAAAACCTCATCGTCCAGGCCCTGGAAAGCGGCGGCGTGGACTATGTGACCAAGCCCTTCAGCCGGGCCGAACTGCTCACCCGCGTGCGCACCCATCTGGCCCTGAAAAAGGCCCATGATTCCCTCAAGGCCCTGGCCGAGGACAAGGACGAGTTACTGGGCATCCTTACCCATGACCTGAAGAACCACCTCGGTGGCATGCAGATGAGCGCCCAGCTCCTGCACGACCGGCTGGAGCGCCACCCCACCGATGACAAGTGCGAGCACCTCGTGGGCAACATCCTCCTCAACACCACCCAGATGCTGGCTTTCGTGAAGGAATTCCTGGCCAACAGCCTCACCGAACGGATGATCCAGTTCAATGCGGAGCCGGTCAACCTCGCCCAGGCCGCCAACCAGGCCGTGCGGCAGTATCAGCTCGCTGCCGAGCGCAAGGAGATCGAATTCGTCTGCCAGCTCAACACGCCCAGCAGCACCATCGAGGCCGATCCCACCGCCCTCAAGCAGGTCCTCGACAACCTGCTTTCCAATGCCATCAAATTCTCGGCCTCCGGTAAAAAGATTTTCGTCTCCGTCTCCCCCATGAAGGGCGACTGTGTGGAGTGCTGCATCCGCGATGAGGGACCCGGATTTACCGATGAGGACAAGCAACACATGTTCCGCCGCTATGCTCGTCTCACAGCCAGGCCCACCGCCGGGGAGCCGAGCACCGGCCTGGGCCTCAGCATTGTCAAAAAGCTGGTCGAAGCCATGCACGGCCATCTCCTGCTCGACTCCACCCTCGGCGAAGGCGCCACCTTCACCGTTCGGCTCCCCAAAAGCCGCCCAACCAAACGCCCGAACCACGAGCTCCGCCCCTGACCCCTTACCGACATGGATTTCCTAGTGATTGATGATGAAAAGAGCATCCGTGACGCCACGTGCATGCTCATAGATGACGAGGGCCACTACGCTGAGCCCGTGGTGAACACCGCCGGTGCCCTGGCCCGCCTGAAGGAGGAAAAGTACGACGCCATTTTGCTGGACCTCAACCTGGGGCCTGAAAACGGCCTGGATCTGCTGGATCTTCTGGTGAAGCACCACCCCCAGATCCCCGTCGTCATGTTCACCGCCCAGGGCACCGTCAAGATGGCCGTGGAGGCCGTGCGCCGCGGGGCCCTAGACTTCCTGGAAAAACCCTTCACCCGTGAGGAGTTCCGCGCCGTGCTCGCCCGCCTGGCCCGCTTTCGTCAGATGAGCCAGCGCATCGAAACCCTTGAAAAAGAGGTCAAGGAAGTGCGCCAGCAAAGTGGGCCTGAACCGCGTTTTGACTTTGAAACACCCGTCATGAAATCCGTCATGGATGTGCTCATGCGCGCCGCCCGCGCACCCGCTGCCATCCTGATTCTCGGGGAAAGCGGCACGGGCAAAAGCGTGGTCGCCAAGGCCATCCATCAGCAGAGCCACCTCAAGGACAAACCCTTCGTCACCGTCAGTTGCCCTGCCCTGTCCAAAGAACTGCTGCAGAGCGACCTCTTCGGCCATGTCAAAGGTGCCTTCACCGGTGCCATCCGCGACACCTGGGGCAAGATCAAGCAAGCCGAGGGCGGCACCCTCTTCCTCGACGAAATCGGCGAACTGCCGCTGGAGATCCAGCCCCAGCTTCTGCGCCTGCTCCAGGAACGTGAGTATGAGCGTGTGGGTGAAACCGTGACACGCAAGGCTGATGTCCGCATCATCGCCGCCACCAACCGCGACCTGAAGGAAAGCGTGCGCAACCGCACCTTCCGCGAAGACCTCTTCTTCCGCCTGAACGTCATCTCCGTCGAGATGCCGCCCCTCCGGCATCGCCAAAGCGACCTCCTGCGCATCGCTGAATATTACACCGAACACTTCGCCTCCCAAGTAGGGCGCAAGCTCCACGGCATCTCAGAGGCAGCCAAACGCCGCATCGCCAGCTACGGCTGGCCCGGCAACCTGCGTGAACTGCGCAACGCCATCGAGCGGGCCGTCATCCTGGCCAATACCGACCAACTGGAGGCCGATGACTTCCCCACCGAAGTGCATGGCGGGTCCTCCGTTTCCTCATCGCCAGCTTCCCTCGGCTCCAATGGGGGCAGCATGAACTTCGGTGCCTGGGAGGGCATGACCCTCCAACAGATCGAAGAAGCCTGCATCAAGCACACCCTCGAGACTGCCTCCAGCCTGGCTGAAGCGGCTGTCATCTTGGGCATTGATCAGGCCACCCTCTACCGGAAACGGAAAAAGATGGGGCTGGACGCCAAAGCCGTCCATTGAGTTCCTCGGTGGTGAGCCTCATCGTTCAAACATGAGGCTCAATGGCCACCACACCATCTTCCATCCCCCTCTTCATCAAGACCTGACAAGGTCAGTCATCAAAGCAGAGGGCCAGCCTGCCACCCTCGAAAGAGTTACGCAGGCTGGCCCAATGACTGAGTCAGAAGCGAAGGCCGGAGGGCCCGAACTTAGCGTGATGAAGAGGCCGCCTTTTTACGGGCTGGGACATCATCTTCCTCCTCCTCATCGGAGGCTTCATTGTCGCACTGGCTCAGGAGGACGGTGGCCACGCTGGTGAGTTCTTCATCAGCGGCGCCTTCTTCCTCAAGGGTTTCGGTGAGCAGGGCAATGTCATCGGCATGGCCCAGTTGCTCGGCAAAGGTGCGGGCATTGCCATAGCCCGCGATTTCATAGTGCTCCACCCGCTGGCAGCCTGAGATGATGCCCAGGTCCCGCAGGATGTCGTCACCTTCCTCCTCGAGCATGCCTTCGCATTCTTCGAGCAGGCCCTCCATGCCTTTGCACTTTTCGCTTTCGCGTTTTTCATCGTGGCTGGCGAGGATGTCATTGAGACGCTCCACGTGTTTTTTGGTGACTTCCAGGTGGGCCTTGAGGGCCTCCTTGAGTTCTTTGGATGACGCAGCCTTGATGACTTTGGGCAGAGCGGTTTTGATCTGCATCTCAGCGCTGTGCAGGTCCTGCAGTTCGTGAATGTAAAGCGTTTGAAGTGATTCGAGTTTCATGATGTGTTTTTTGGTTAGGCTTGAGGAAAAATCAGAGTTCCTCAAAAATCTTTTCCACCTCCGCCCGGTTCTTGCCCAGGCGCTGCTGCACCCGGCCATAGAGTTCGTCCTCCTTGCCTTCGACATAGAGGAGATCGTCGTCGGTCAGCTCGGCATACTTCTGCTTGAGCTTGCCCTTGGCTTCGTTCCAGGTGCCTTTGACCCGCAGCTTATTGGCTTGGTAATGGGTGGCGTCGGCGACCTTGTCACCGAGTTCCGCTGCAGCCGCTTTGGTTTCTTGGGCGGCTTCTTTGCTTTCCTGGCGGATGACGGCGCGTTCCTCACGGTCGCAGGCTGCAAGACCGAGGGCCAGGGCGAGAAGGGTGAATGTTGTTTTCATGGTGATGGCGATTGGGTGGGGTGGCTGTAGATGACTGCTGCAATCAGCGAGCCGTGAGGCCTTTTGCATAAGCGGTGCCACCATCTCACATCCCCGTCCTTCCATTCTGCCATCAGCAACGGGCTGCTTTCTGAACCGTACTTTTTGTTAGTCTGTCCAAGCATACATTACCATGCCTAGGTTGCACTCTGCGTGGCGCTTTGCATGTGACAGTGCATGGCAGGAAATGAGGGACCAAGATGTGCAGGAGAGAATTTGGTCGGCTGTAAAAAGCCATCCCAATCCCCCCGATTCTTATGAATGCCCATTCTCCAAACTGGCCCCCCGAGCCCGCTCCCAGTGCCCGGTCATCCCCGCTCTTCCCGGCTGCCCAGAAAGCCACCAGCCAGCAGGCGGCCTCCATTCCTGCCGCAGGGCTCACCGCCATTTTCCAGAACCTCATCAAGGTCACTCATGACGGCGAGCACGGCTTCCAGCATGCGGCCGCCCAGGTGCATGACCGCGCCCTGCGCGATGAATTTCACAAATATGCACGTGAGCGCCGCAGCATGGCCAGTGAACTGACGCAGCTCATGAACCTTGTGGGCGAAAACACCGCCGTCCCTTCGGGTTCCGCAACGGCGGTATTCCATCGTACCTGGATGAGTCTGCGCACCGTCCTCTCCGGAGAGCCGAACGACCAGGCCATCCTTGATGAAGTCGAACGCGGCGAAGAGGCGGCTGAAGAGGCCTTTCATGAGGTGCTGGATCCTACCGACCTACTTCCGGAAGCCGTTCGGTCAGGCATTGAGACCCTGGCCCAAAAAGTTCATCGCGCCCATGAGCGGGTGCGTCGTCTGCGGGACAGCGGCCTATACCAGCGGCCGCACCGCGGAGTTTAAAGCCCGCGCCGAAGTGCACTGGGCAGGATGCCAAGACGGTCGCGATATTTCACCACCGTGCGGCGGGACATGCGAATGCCACGCTCCGCCAGGCGTTCGACGATCTCCTTGTCATGCAGAGGATGGCCACGGTCCTCGGCCTGGATGATCTCCTTCAACGCTGCCTCCACTGTGCGGCCGCTCACGGCCTCACCGGAGAAGGTGGCCATGCCGGAGGTGAAAAAGGAGCGCAGTTCAAAAACACCGTGCGGCGTGTTGGCAAATTTGCCCGCCACCGTTCGGCTGACGGTGCTTTCATGCACGCCGATCTCGTTGGCAATGTCGGCCATGGTCATGGGCTTCAGGTAAGACGGCCCGATCTCAAAGAAGTCCTCCTGCCGGGCCACGATATGCTCCGCCACTTTCTGAATGGTCTGCTGCCGCTGCTGCAGCATTTCGATGAAAAAGCGGCCGCGCTTGATGTGGTCGCGGATGAAGTCGCGGACGTCCTTTTTGCCAGCGGATTCCGCCATCATGCTTTTGTAAAACTGGCTGATGCGGAGGGACGGCGTCACTTCCTTGTGGATCGTCACCGTCCATTTCCCCGCCTGCTTTTCGATGGTCATTTCCGGCTGCACATGGAAGCCGATGGCCGGGGTTTCATCGAAGTCTCTCGCTGGTCTCGGGTTCAGGGCTGTGATGCGCATGGCCGCGTCCTGCACATCGTCCAGCTCCACATCGAAATGCGCGGCGATCTCTTCGAACTTGCGGCGGGAAAGAAGCAGAAAGCACTCGTCCAGAATATGGTACTCAAGGGTCTTGGTCCGCTTTTCCCGCTCCAATTGCACCATGAGGCACTGACGCAGATCGGAAGCGCCCAGGCCGGGAGGGTCCAGCGTCAGCAGCATGTCCTGGGCAAATTCCAGTTCCTCCAGCGGCCGGTTCTCTTCATCCGCGATCTCGGCCAGAGGCTTCTTCAGCCAGCCATTGTCATTCAAGTGGCCCAGCAGGCGCAGGATGTCGCCCTTTTCCTCTTCATCAAAACGCATGCCCAGAAGCTGGCCTTCGACATGTTCGGCCAGGGTCACCGGTTTGGTGAGGGACTCCATGACGAACTGGCGGCGCTCTTCGTCCTCAGGAGTTACCACACCGCGTGTCGGTGCAGGATTCCACTCTTCATCCCGGCGGGCCAGCTTGCTCAGTTCCTCATCCCAGGCATCCTCCACGGGGTCCTCGGCAGTGGACTCCAGGCTGGCATCAATGCCGCCTTCCAGTTCCAGGACAGGGTTCTGCTGCATCTCCTGGCGGACCAGAAGGTCCAGCTCATGGGTGGGCGTTTGCAGAACCGCGAGCTTCTGCCGGAGTTCCAGCGACAGATGCTGCGAAAGTTCGGGGGCTTGCAGGAGGGTGTTTGAAGACACAACGCGGGAGAGGTGAATCGAAGGGACGGGGACCAGACGATGGCAATTTTTCTTGGGAGATCAAAAGCGCATCCAATTGACCACTTTTGCAAGAACCATGCCTGCCGGATAAACCTTTGGCAGGGGTAGCATACAGGCATCGGCATGTGACCTGCACCTCTTTCTTTTGCAAACTGCAAGAGCTGGACGAATGCATCCTGCAAATTCAGGGGATGTTTATGAGAAGCCAGACGGCACAGGTCTTGCAGCACCCTTTTGCACCCTCTCCTCCCATGACTTTCAAGATCACCTGCGAATTGGACTACACGGTCACCTCTCCTCTGACCTTCCTGCTGAACATCCGCGCCCAAAAGAACGCGCGTCAAAAGGTCCTCGAAGAAAAGTTCCACCTCACCCCGACGATGCCGCATGTGAAGCATGCAGATGAGGTGACGGGCAACCGCTTTGACCAAATCACCGCCCAGGTTCCCGGCATTTATCAGGTGCGCTATGAAGCCCTGGTGGAGAACAGCCCTGAAATCCTGTCCCGAAAAGACCTCGTTGATACGGAAGTACACGAGTTTTCACTCGAGGTCCTGGCCTGCCTGTACGCCAGCCGCTACTGCCAGTCCGACCGGCTGGGCAACCTGGCGGCCCAGCAATTCGGCCATTGCGAAACCCCGATTGAACGAGTGCTTGCTGTCATCGCCTGGATCTCGGAGCACATCGCGTATGTCAGCGGTTCCACCAATGCCAGCACCTCCGCCGTGGATTCCCTGGTGGAGCGCCAGGGCGTGTGCCGTGACTTCGCCCATCTGGGCATCGCCATGTGCCGGGCCATGAATATCCCTGCCCGGTATTTTACCGCCTATGCCCACGAACTGAACCCGCCCGACTTCCATGCCTGTTTTGAGACTTGGGTAGGTGGTCGCTGGCTGCTGTGGGATGCCACCGGTCTAGCCTCTCCCGACGGCGTGGTACACATCGGCACGGGCAGAGATGCCGCCGAAGTATCCGTCTGCACTTCCTTTGGCAATTTGCAATTGGAGCGCCAGAACATCACCTGCGAGGCGATGGATGAAAACTACCAAAAACTGACGGCGGAACAACTTCAGCAGGTCTTCATCTCCCACGCGTAACTTGGTTAACCCACAAGGTGGGCCTGCTCCCGCACCACCCCCTCTCCCATGAGACGTTACCACATCGAGCACCGCACCATTTACCGTTACTCGGAGCCGGTGCGCTTTGGCCTGCACCGGATGGTGCTGCGGCCGCGTGAAGGGCATGATGTGCAGGTGGTGAAGCATGACCTGGAGGTCTATCCTCCGGCGCACTTTTTCTGGCTGACCGACCTTTTTGGCAACAGCATCGCCCTGGCCGAAATGCCAGACATGGCCGACCGGTTAGAAATCATCAACAAGGTGATCATCGAGCGCGTAGGCGGCCCGGAAGACGCGGCACCACGCCAGATCACCCGTCCCTCCCTAGTCACCCTGCCTGTGGCCTACCCGCAAATCGAACAACCAGTTGTCAGCGGGTACTTGCAATCGGTGTATCCGGAGGATCAGCCGGTCATCAGCCAGTGGGTGGCCACTCAAATGGAAAGCCTGCCCGCAGGCTCAGCCGCTGAGGCTGTGGCCCATCTCAACCGCTGCATCCATGCCCAGATCCGCTATCGGCGGCGTGAAGAACGTGGTGTGCAGACCCCGGCCAACACACTGACCTACGCCACCGGATCTTGCCGGGACATGGCCACTCTGTTGATGGAAGCCTGCCGTTCCCTGGGGCTGGCCGCCCGCTTTGCCAGTGGCTATCTGGATGCAGCCGCGGCTACCGCAGGTCGCGGATCCACCCATGCATGGGTGGAAGTCTATTTTCCAGATAACGGCTGGTGCGGTTTTGATCCCACTGTGGGGGATGCCCTGTCACCCCGGCATGTGACCCTCGGCGTCAGTGCCCACCCGCGCGGGGTCATGCCCATCAGTGGCATCTATGAAGGGGCGCCCGGCTGCTACCTGGGTATGGAAGTGGCCGTCACCATCCGCCAAAGCCTGGACGATGCCAGCCCGCCCGAAGTCTTGGTTCCGAGCGGCATTTCATAAAAAACCACCCCTGGCACTGAAAGCACCAGGGGTGGGAAAAGGTCATGCCATACAGGCGATGACTCGGGGGATGAAAATCCGTGAGCCGTTACACCTCTTCGATGTAGCGGCGGATCGCTTCTTTCGTCTCACCCGTGCGCTGCTGCAGGCGGCCGAGAAGTTCATCCTCCTTGCCTTCTTCAAAGAGAAGGTCGTTGTCGGTCAGCTCGGCATATTTCTGCTTCAGCTTACCTTTGGTTTCGTTCCAGGTGCCTTTGATTTTGAGCTTTGTCATAATATGGAAGGGTTGTTCAGAGGCGGCTTCCCGCCCCTCATCTTCCTTTGCGCAAACTGTGCCACGCATGCGCAGGCAACCCCGTGCCTAGGGCCAGGGAGTCGTATCCGCCAAACGGTGATTCATCTGCACGATGCCACCTTTGCCAAATGCACAGCCATGGCTAACGCCCAGGCAAAACTGCCAGAGCTGCCTCCAGGGCCTCGATCCGCACTGGTTTGATGAGGTGAGTCACAAAACCGGCATTCCGGCTACGCACCAAATCCTGCTCCATGCCAAAGCCGCTGACGGCAATGCCCTTCAGAGGCAGTTGGGTCGCGAGCTCTTCCATCAGTTCGTATCCCGTACCATCCGGCAGGCCGAGATCGGAAATCAAAAGGTCAAAGGACTGGTCTGCCGCCAGCACCCGGGCCTCAGCCAGGGAGCCCGCCGTGCTCACCTCATGACGGCGACGGCGCAGGAGGGAGGAAAGGGCGATGCGCGTAGGCTCATGGTCCTCCACCAACAGGATGCGCAGAGGAGACAGAGAGGCGGCGGGCGCAGCAGACACATCCTGAGCGGGCAGTGACGGCAGCGTGAGGGGGCCTCCATCGGTGACACGGGGTAGCTTCACGACAAAGGTAGCCCCCTGGCCACGCCCAGCGCTGGTGGCGGAAATCTGGCCCTGATGCAGATCCACCAACATGCGGGTGATGGCCAGCCCCAGCCCGAGACCGCCAAAGTGCTGGGAGCCACCTTTGGCCGCATGATCTCCCTGAGAGAAGGCATCAAATATCCGGTGGATCTCATCCTCCGTCATCCCGATGCCCGTATCGCTCACCTCCACACAGACGGAGCGCCCTTCATCCTCCAACCGCGTGACGATGCGGATGCTTCCCTGAGCAGCCGTGAACTTGACTGCATTGTTCAACAAATTCCACAGCACTTGCTGCAGGCGCACGGCATCCGCTAGCACAGGCAGTGGCGTGGGCACCAGATCCAGATCCATCCGCACCTGCTTGCCATCCGCCTCGCCGCGAATGGTGGCCAGGGCATCGCGGATGATGTCGTTTAAATCCATCGGATGCAGGTCCAGCGCCAGCTTACCCCGTGTGATGCGGGTAATGTCCAGCAGGTCATCAATGAGCCGGGCTTCCAGATCCACATTTTTGCGGATGGTTTCAAAATCCGCGCGGGCGCTTTCCGGGATGTCCCGGCTCTTGCTGCCCTCACTGGCCAAAAGCAGCACCGGACTGAGCGGGGTGCGCAGCTCATGGGAGAGACGCGCCAGGAAATCATCCTTGGCACGCACCGCCTCCAAGGCACGGTCGCGGGCCTGTTCCAAATCATGCTCCGCCTGCTTGCGCATGGTGATGTCCGTCAGCACGGAGACGATGCCCACCACGTCCCCGTCTGCGCTTCTCTCCGGCACGAAGATCACGTGGCCCCAGCGCGGGCCCAGCGCCTCGTAAGGGATCGCCATTTCGAATTCCACACGCTCGCCCCGGAAGGCACGCTCGATCATCGGCAAAGCACTGCGGTAGGCGTTGTCGCTGACGACGTCACGGGCATGTTTGCCGATCACTTCCTGCGGCTCAAAGCCATACCGTTCCGCATAGGGCCGGTTGACAAACTTGTAGCGATGCTGCTGGTCAAACTGGGCCAGCAAAACGGGCGCGTGATCTGTCACCAGCCGCAGTTGCTCCTCACTGGCGCGCAGGGCATTTTCGGCCTCGCGGCTGTCCGTAATGTCCTGAGTGATGATGAGTCCCGCGATGACATCCCCCAACCCGTTGCGAATACCGACGACGCTGTTGCGCACCCAAACATAGGTGCCATCCGGCAGGATATCCCGCTTCTCGATGATGAAGGAGGCCCCGCCTTTGATCATGGCCTCAAAAACTGCCATGTTCTGGGTCCGGTCTTCGGGATGGGTAATGGCATGGACATTCATGCCCAGCAGCTCATCACGGGTGCGGGCGACGATCTCGCAGTAAGCATCATTGACCATCGTGATGCCGCCTTCGAGATTGGTCTGCACAATGCCGGAGCCCGCCTGGGCAAAAATGGCGGACAGCCGGGCTTCACGTTCGCGTAGGATGGTGTCCGTCAGCTTGATGTCTTCGATGTCCGTGTTGGACCCGTACCATTTGATGATTTTTCCGGCCTCATCCATCACTGGCATCGCCCGGGTCTTGAACCAGCGGTACTGCCCGTCTGCACGGCGGATGCGCACCTCCACATCGACGATGCTGCGGGTGTGGGCGGCCTCGTTCCAGGCTTTTTCCAGCACCTGCCGGTCCTCGGGGTGGACGGCCTCTGTCCAGCCATGGCCGCGCTGCTCTTCCTCCCGCCTGCCAGTGTAGGTACACCATTGCGGACTCACAAAATCCCAGCTCCCGTCCGCTACGCTAGTCCAGACCAAGTGGGGCATCGCCTCGGCCATGTCTCGCCAGCGCCGCTCGCTGGCCCGCAGCGCGGTTTCCACCCGTTTCACCTGCTCCAGCTCACGGTGGAGGGAGGTGTACAGCTCGGCATTGTCAATCGCGATGGCAGCCTGCGCGGCCATGCCCATGAGGAGGCCTTCAGTCGCCTCAGTAAACATACCAGGTTCATCATGGCCGAAGAACATGCCGCCGATGACCTGCCCGGAGCTTGAGACGACAGGCACCGCGAGGTAGCTCCTCACCGGCAACTGACCCGCCGGCATGCCATGATAGAGCGCGTTTTTGCCATACCTTGGATCTGCCAATACGTCGTCCACCCTCACCACACCTTCACCACGGAAGGTTTGGGCAAAGAACTCCGCGTTACTTGCCATCGGGAACTTGGAGAAGGCCTCTCTGGGAATACCTGAAAGGGTATAAAGGGTGTAAGCCTCACCCTTCTCGTTAGTCACGTTGTAAAAGAACGCCCCAAACTGCGCCCCGCTGATTTCACGGCTGGCATCTGTGACGGTCTGCACGATTTTCTCCAGGTTCCTTTCGGCCACCAGCGAGCTGCTGACGTGGTTCAGCACGGCCAGGATCTGGGATTGCTGGCGCAGCGCCTCTTCCGTCTTCTTGAAGGTCGAAATGTCGAGGTTGATCCCCGCCCACTGCACGATCTCCCCCTTCGGATTGCGAATGGGAATGCCACGCGAAAGCACCGGATGCCACTGACCGTCCACGCCTTTGTACCGCAACTCTTTTTCCCAGATGCCTCCCTGACGGCAAATCTCCTGCCACTCTGCCAGGGTGGACTCCGCATCATCAGGATGCAGCACCGCACTCCAGCCATCATTGGCGCACTGTTCTTGGGTGATGCCAACCAGTTTGAGGAAGGATTCGCTGGTGTAAACGCTCCGGCCTTCGGCATCGCACACCCAGATGCCATAATTGATGGACTCGCCGATGCTGCGGTAGAGCTGCTCCCGCCGCACGAGCTCCAGCTCGTTCTTTCTCCGCTCCGTGATATCGCGGCCAATCTTGGAAGCCCCAATGATGCGCCCTTCGGCATCCTTGATGGGAGAGATGGTCAACGAGATATCCACCAAGCCGCCATCTTTGCGCTGCCGGACCGTCTCATAATGATGAATGTATTCGCCACGGCGGATGCGCTGCAGAATGGTCGGCTCCTCATCCTGCCGCTCTGCGGGAACGAGCAGGGTGATCGGTTGGCCGATCATCTCATCTGCCGAATAACCAAACATGCGCTGCGCTCCCAAGTTCCAACTCGTGATGATGCCATCCAGATTTTTGCTGATGATGGCATCGTCCGAAGAGGTGACGATAGAGGCCAGCCGCTGACGTGCCTCCGAAGACTTGAGCTGCTCCAGCACGAGGGCGGCGGAATGTGTGACGATGCGGATGAACTTCAGCTCATCCTCATCGAAATGCGTGCGCACCCGGCTAGCAAAGGAGAGGGTGCCCAAAAGTTCGCCCCCCGCGATCAGCGGATTGCAGGCATAAGTCTGGATGCCGAGGCCGCGCACTAGGTTCGCCTTGTCGTAATCGCTGTTCTGGATGTCATTCGCGACGATGCTCTGGCAAGTCTGGGCTACCGTGCCGCAGACCGCCTGGCCAAAGTTCAGTCGATGCATGGCCCGGGCCGTCTCTTCATCAATGCCCGCACAGGAATGCAGCTCCAGCGCATCACCCGCAGGCGTGACCATGAAGTTAAAATAAGTATCCGCGCGCAGGTGCGTGGTCACCTTGGCAAAGAGTTCCCGCACCACCGTTTCCGGATTCCGGGCGCCGAGAAGCTGGGCCAGTGTTTCCGAAAGGAGCTGCATTCGCTCGCCACGGATTTGCACGTCCAGCGCGGCTCGCGCCTGCTCCACCAGCGGCCTCACCCGGCTGACGACGTTGTCCAAGAGCCGCAACTCATCCTCGCGCCAGTTCCGTGGCCGGGCTGAACCGACCGCCAGGAGTGTGCGCACGGGGCCCGAATTGGAAAAAGGGGCCACGGCAAAGGATCGCAGGCCGAGGGGCTCAAAGCGCGAGGCAAACTCGCAGGTCAGCTCATGCTCCGCTACATCCCCCACAGCGACCACCTGGCAGGTGATCTTTTGCCACAAGTCTAGAGAGGCAAAATCCTCTGGATGAAAGCGTCCTGCCAGCCGGGGTGCCCCCTCATGAGTCCAATCCTCCATGACGGTGAGCCACTCGAAACTGTCTGCCACCTCCACAAACCAGCAACGGTCACACTCGAGATGCTGGCCGACTTTTTCAGACGCCACCCGCAGGAGGTCCCGGGGATCATTCAGCAGACTGAGCTGCTGGCTGAGGGCGCTGAGAAAGGTGGCGTGGCGGACATCACGCTGGCGGTCCTCCAGTTCCAGTTTCAGGGCGCTGGCCGTCGCGCGAGATTCCGTGACATCCTGAAAGATATTGATGGCACCGATGATGCGGCCCTGGTCATCCCACAGCGGGTCAATGCTGACGCTGGCCGTGAAGCGGGTGCCATCTGGGCGCTCCACCTCCGCCTCCATATTGCGGAAGCTTTTCCCATGGAGCACTGCCTCCGCCATTGGGCTTTGCTCCGGTGCGATGGCGGATCCATCCTCCAGCAGGATGCGATGAAAGCCGCAGAAACGCGTCTCAGGATCGTTGAGATTGGGCGTGCGTTTCCAAAGTTCCGCCGCACGGGGATTGAAAAAGGTGATCTGCCCTTTCTGATCGCAGGTGTAAACACCGGCGGGCAGCAGCGTGAGCATGTGCTGCAGGCGCTCTTCCGCTTGGCTGGCCTGGCGGGCCGACTCCTGGCGGGACTGCGCCAGGGACAGGTGCGTGCTGACGCGAGCCAGCAGTTCACGGCTGTCGAAAGGCTTGATCAGGTAATCATCGGCCCCGGCATCCAGCCCTTCCACACGCGCCTCCTCGCCGGCCCGCGCCGAAAGGAGGATCACGGGTATCATCCGAGTAGCCGGGTCCTGGCGCAGGGCTTGCAGAAGTCCAAACCCATCCAGCCCCGGCATCATGACATCCGATAGCACCAGATCGGGCCGCCAAGTTTGCACGGTGGCCAGCGCCGCCTGCCCATCGGCCACGGTCTGCACCTCAAACCGAGTGGCAAGCAGATGACTCACGTATTCCCGCATGTCGGCATTGTCATCTGCCAGCAGGATACGCTTCCGTGAACTGCCCAAAACAGACCCTGAGGCGGGTGCCGCAGGCAGGTCGGTCGGCAGCCAGCGTTCCGTCTCGGCCAGGAAAGCCCCGTCTGAGCGATGGGCATGAGGTTTGACACCAGGCCGGACTTGCTCAGGTGGCAGATGATCCCGGCCACGGGGGAGGCGCACGGTGAAGGTGCTACCCAGGCCCGGCTGGCTTTCCACGGTCACGGTGCCGCCGTGCAACTTCACCAGTTCCGCCACCAGGGCCAGGCCGATGCCGGTCCCCTCATGACTGCGGCCCTCCGTTCCCTGGACGCGGAAAAAGCGCTCGAACAGGCTGGACTGGGCGGACTGGGGGATGCCCGCCCCCGTATCTGCCACGGCCAGTTCGACCATTTCCGGCCCATCTCGCAGGCTGATGCGGATGCTGCCTTCCAGCGTGAACTTGAAGGCATTTGAAATCAGGTTCAGGACGATCTTTTCCCACAAATCCCGGTCCACAAACACTGGTTCGCGAAGTGGCGGGCACTCCACGCGAAAATCGAGCCCGGCTCTTTTCATCGCCGGGGCAAAGCTTTCCGCCAAGTCGGCCGTCACAGCCGCGAGATCCAGCGGTTCAAACGCCGCCTCCAGTCGGCCAGCCTCCAGGCGGGAGAAATCCAGCAGCGTGTTGACCAGCTTCAGTAGCCGCAGACCGTTGCGATGCGCCACCGAAAGGAGTTCCCGGCCATTGCCGGCTGCCGCCTCCCCTGCCTGGCCCAAAAGATCCTCCAGGGGCCCCAGCATGAGGGTGAGCGGGGTGCGAAACTCATGGCTGACGTTGCTGAAAAAGACCGTTTTGGCGCGGTCTATGGCCGCCAGTTCCTCCGCCCTGCGGATCTGGCGTTCATAAGCGCGGACATTGGAAAGTGCGGCTGAAATCTGGCCTGCCAGCAATTCCAAAAAACCCTGGTAGGGAGCATCAAAGGGACGATAAGGATTCAACCCCACCACAAGATGGCCGGCAGGCTGGTCCGTCCCTTGTTCCAGAATGGGGATGATAGCGGCCCGGGATGACGGCTTGTCCCAAGCACTGCCCGGCAGGTCCTCAAAACGTGTATGCAGATCCTCCAGGCACTGGATGCCGGGGCTGGTCGTGCGGCAGGCCAGCGGCCAGACATTGTCCTCACCCCCAAAACGAAGGCTGGCCGGGGCGGCCCGATGCCCGGGCGACACCCCATGGCAGCAGGATAGCTGGGTCTCCTCGCCACAGGGCTGGGCGAGGTAGATGAGGGCAAAGGGGAGATCCTTCGGCTCCTGCTGGATGCAATGCTGAAAGGCAGCACAGAGATCTCCTTCCGTGGTGACTCCCGTAAGACCGGTGGCCAGATCGCGCAGCAGGCTCAGCCGCCGCTCGCTGATGATCCTCTCCGTCTCCTCCGTGACCACGCACAGCATCCCCCCAACATTTTCATCATCCCCAGGGATGGGGCTGTAGGAAAAGGTGTGGTACGTTTCTTCCGAAAAACCGCTGCGCTCTAGGAACAGTTGCAGCCCTTCATCCCAGGTGGCCACTCCGCTGCGGACCACGGATTCCGCACGCGGTCCCACATCCTGCCAGATTTCCTTCCAGACGATGGTCGCAGGCTCCCCGAGCCAGTCTTTTTTCAACCCCAGAGTGGGGAGGTAGGCATCATTGCAGAAAAACCAAAAGTCCGGCCCCCAGCCCATCCACATGGCAAAACGGGAATTCAGCATCAGGCTGATGGTCGTCTTCAGGCTCTGCGGCCAGGAGTCCAGAGGCCCCAGAGGGTGCTGCGACCAGTCAAACTCACGCATGCGCCGCCCCATTTCGCCGCCTCCCTTCAACCAGGAGCCGGAAACAGGCGAAGCTGGAGCATGGGGAGGGTCCGTCTTCATGCAACGGGGCCTGGCACGGGAGAGCCCTTGGGCAGGGTGAAAAAGAATCGCAGCCCGCCACCTTGCACGACCTCGCAACCGCAACGCCCCCCCTGCAACTCCACCAACCGGCGTGCGATGGGCAGGTCCAGGCTCTTGGCGCTGTGGCCCTGGTGCAGCTTCTCAAAAGGCCACCACAGGGCCTGGCGCTGTTCTTCCTTCAGTTCAGGCCCCTGGTCCTGCACACTGAATTCGTAGCTGTCGGGCAGCTCCTTCCACTGCATTTCGACGGTTCCGCCCTGGGGGCTTCGCTGCACGGACTGTTGCAGCAGATTGGCCCAGACGACCTGAAGCCAAGCCGGCACACAGGCCACCAGTGGCCAAATCTTGGGCTCCTGCATGCGCACCCCCATCTTCATGGCAGCGCGCTCCACCGTCTGGCGTCCAGCCCAGGCTACTTGGCCCACATCCGCCATCTCCATGGGCTGGGGCTCCACCGTGGCACGGGCCACCTGACTGGTACGCTCGATCAGTTTCAGGACCAACTGGGTGGAATCGTAAAGAGGCGTGGTTAGGGCGGCATCTTCTTCCGAATGATCTGCGAGGATTTCCTTCAGCAGCTCTGCCGTGGTAAAAATGCCGCTCAGGGGAGTGCGCAGGTCATGGCTGATGCGCCGTGCAAAGGTCATCAAATCACCTCGCAGGCGGGCATTTTCCTGCAGCAGCTCATGCCTTTGTAGGGCCGCGTGGAAAACTTGGGCCATCAAGGGACCATGCCAGTCTTCCTGAGGAATGACAGTCAGGGCACTGCTGTGAAGGGTGGTGGAAAGGGCCACGACCGGCCCGTGGGCCAGCCCGTTTTCCTGGCCTGCTGTCAGCGCCAACTCCAGTTCCTCCATCGTCGGCTCAATGAGGACGCGCAGGCTACCTGCTGAGGTTGGCCTGTGCAGAAGGACCTCGTCCACACTTGCGACCTCCTCCACCAGCATGTGCGGATAAGCCCGCTCGATCCCTTCCCGTGCAGCCTGGCGGGCCACGGCATTTCGCTCGGAGAACAGGAAGTAGGCAGTCGGCATCGGGATCGGTAAACTTTGGTTCGGTTCTATTCGGCTGCGGGCTCCTTTTTGCGCTTCATCATCGTGCAGAAGGCGACAAAGCCACCTGAATGGCCGCCTCCAAAGTTTGCACCTGGATAGGCTTGGTCAAGTGGGCCACAAAACCCGCTTCGGTGCTGCGGTCGATATCACGGTCCATGCCATAGCCAGTCAGGGCGATGCCTTTCATGCTGTGGCGGCCTGCCAGCTCCTGCATGAGGTCATAGCCGTTGCCATCGGGCAGGCCGATGTCGGAGATCAGCAGATCAAAACTTTCGCCCTTGGAGATCTGGCGCGCCTCCTCCAGGCTAGCGGCTGTGATGACTGTATAATGCCGTCTTTTCAGCAGATGCGCCAGGGCCGTGCGGGTGGGTTCGTGATCCTCGACCAGGAGAATCCGAACGGAAGCTCCAGTTCTGACTTCTGCCGTTTCCCCCGGATCTGGGGTGTTCAAAGTGAGGCAAATGTCCGGCACGAGCGGTAGACGGATGACAAAAACGGCCCCCTCCCCAGGGCCTTCGCTGCAGGCCTGGATCTGGCCAAAGTGGCTCTGCACCAGCATCTGACTGATGGCGAGTCCAAGCCCCAAGCCGCCAAAACGATGAGAGCCGCCGTCCCCGGCGTGGTCTCCCTGGGCAAAGGCATCAAACACCCGCTCCAGTTCAGCGGGCGTCATGCCGATGCCCGTATCCACAATGCCTATTTCGATGACGTCATCCTCCAGGATCGTGCGTGTGGTCACGGTAATGCAGCCACCTTCGGGGGTGAATTTGACCGCGTTTTTCAACACGTTCCAAAACACCTGCTGCAAGCGCACGGCATCTCCCAGAACAGTGTGGCCCGTAGCCTTCAGTTGCTGGCGCAGGGAGAGATGCTTGGCATGGATCTCGACGGCCACATTGGTCATCGCATCCGTCAGCACGGCATGAATGTCCACCGGCAGCCGGTCGAGCGCCATCTTGCCGCGGCTGATCCGGGTGATGTTCAGCAGGTCGTCAATCAGACGAGCCTCCAGATCCACATTTTTACGGATGGTCTCAAAGACGGACCGCACATGCTCTGGCAGGGACTCATCATCCGCCGCGTCGCTGGAGAGCAGCAGGATGGGATTCAGGGGGGTGCGCAGTTCATGCGACAGCGCCGCCAGGAAATCATCTTTCGCCCGCGAGGCCGCCAGGGCTTCATCACGGGCGTGTTCCAGTTCCATTTCGGCCGTCTTGCGGGCCGTCGTATCAGACATCACCCCGATCAACCCATGCACCGTACCATCATGCCCGCGCTCAGGCACATAAACGACGCTCATCCAGCGCAGGCCCAGGGTTTGAAAGGGGATTTCGATTTCAAACTCCACCCGTTCTCCTAACAGCACGCGGTCCAGATAAGGGAGGATGATCTCAAAGGCCTGCTTTCCCATGATGTCCTGGATGTGGTGGCCCACCACCTCCTCTGGTTCACGGCCAAAGCGGCTGGCATAGTGTCGATTGACGAACTTGTAGCGGTAGTCGCGGTCACACAACACCAGCAGGACGGCGGCATGGTCGGTGACGACACGGAGCTGGTTCTCGCTCTGCCGTAGCCGGGTCTCAGCATGCAGGCGGTCGCTCATCTCCTTTTCCAGCCGCTGCACGTGGATCTGCAGTTCCGCGTTTTTTTGGGCCAGCTCATGCCGCTGGGTTTCCAATTCGCGCTGGATGGCGGCTTTTTCCGTCGCATTTTCCACGGCCCGCCGCAGTACGATCGCATTGGTGCCGCCTTTGGGCAGGAAATCATGGGCACCGCTGCGCAGGGCCTCGACGGCCAGTTCCACCTCATGATTGGAGGTGAGCATGACGATGCCAAAGGCGTTTTCACCATGGGTGCCGACAATCTTTTTCACCAAGCTCACGCCATCGCTATCGGGCAAATTGAAGTCCAGAAGCACACAGTCGGGCCGGTTCGACTGTAGATGCAGCAGGGCCTGGGCAGCCGTCGAAACTTCGCTGACGACATACGGGTTTTGCACGCCACGCGTCAGATACCGGCGGAAGATCACACAGTCGGTCAGCGAATCATCCACAATCAGGATATGGAGCGGCGTGGAGGCGAGCATGGCTACTGGGCGGGGGGGACGGGGCTTGGTCAGACTAAGGAGACGGCTTCGTCCGGCTTTTCCAGAACCGTGCCAGTACGGACGGGGGAAGGCAGGCGTACGGCCTCCACCCAATAGTCCACCAGCAGCTCGACAGCCCGCTTGAAGGCCGCGTAGTCCGTCTGTTTCACGTGGTAGGAATTGGCCCCGTGCTCATAGCACCACTCGATGTCATGCGGGCTGCTGGAGGTGGAAAAGATGACCACCGGCGTGCGCTTCATCCGGGGGTGTTGCCGCACGGCGCGCAGCACCTCTTTGCCGTTGAGGCCGGGCAGGTTTAGGTCCAGAACGATGAGAGCCGGCAGTTCTGGAAGCGGCTTTTGCGGCAACAGCGGGGCATTGAGGAGGGCAAGCACCTGCTCTGCACTGGCACAACGCTGCATCTTCACCGTGATCTCCGGGCGAGCACGCCTGACGATGCGCTCCAAGGCCGCATAATCTTCATCGCTGTCCTCAACGATGAGGAAAGATGGATGGGGGGATTCGCTCATGGCACGTTGGGGTCCTGTTCAAGGGTGAAATAGAAGGTGGTTCCACTGCCAGATTTGGATTCAAGCCAGATGCGGCCGCCGTGCCTTTCGATGATTTTTTGAACAATCGTCAGGCCTGCTCCGACACCACCACCATACTCCTCACGACCGTGGAGTCGTTTGAAGATTTGGAAAACGAGCTGCCGATGCTCCTCGGCGATGCCGATGCCATTGTCCCTGACGTAAAAAACTGGCGGGCTGTCCAATTCCCCCGCCTGCCAGCCGATCTCAATCTCGGACTGCGGCTTGTCATTGTACTTGATGGCATTGCTGATGAGGTTGGACATCACCTCGCTGAGGCGGTCCGCATCGCCATTCACTTCAGGCAGAGGCCGTGGCACGGTGATGCGCGCTCCGCTTTCCTGAATTCGGGCGATGAGCATGTCCTGAGCATCCTGGACGATGGTGTTCATATCCACCCGCCGACCGTGGATCTCTCCACGGGAGAGCCTGGAATAGTAAAGCAGGGAGTCCAGCAGGGTCTCCATGCGCTCTGTGAGCCGCATCATCGTGCGCAGGTAGCTGATGCCCTGCTCATCCAACTGGTCGGCAAAGTCCTCAAGAAGAAAATTGGAATAGTTGCTGATGCCACGCAAGGGTTCCTTCAAATCATGTGAGGCAACGTAGGCGAAGGAGTCGAGCTGGCGGTTGCGCTCATCCAGTTCGGAGTTCAGCCGCACCAACTGTTCGGCCCGACGCACCTCCGTTTCCAAGATTGTCTGCCGCAGGATGCGGGCGGCATCGGTTTCGCAGGCCAGCCAGGGCCTGGATTTCCCCCGCACCTCCTCCTCCCAGAGCTCAAAGGATTTTCGCGGGGTAAGGCGATCGCCATGCGGGCCGGTTTCCACAGCTTTGGTCGGATCGCCCGCCCAGTTCATGGTCTGCTTTTCCTCAGGCCTGAACCAGAGGAGGTAAGCCGGTGCCTGCCGGGAAAGACGCGCGGCCAGCACCCCGCTGGCCACTGAAGCCTGGCCTGCCCAGCCGGGAAAGTGCTTGGCTACATGGTCGGTGGACCAGACGGCCGGCTCCACCTTCTCCGCCAGCAGCAATGCTAGAGCATGGACGTCCTTTTCATCCGGCGTATCGCCCCGCAAGTACACCGTGTCATTGAGCAGCAGCGCAGCACCGCCCGCCTCAATCCCAGCGAAGGTGTGGCCGGGACTCTGGATCAGCACGGGATGAAATTCCGCCTGCATGGCCATCGCATCGGCGAGCACACGATGCTCCCGGTGCAGCCGCAGCTTGTACTCATGCTGCTCATCTCTTTCCTTGTTGCTGACCTGGAGCGAGAGCATGTGGGCCAGGAACTCGCAGGCCATGCGGGTGGTGTGGGAAACGTAACGCGGCGAGTAATGGTGGCAGGCGAACAGGCCCCACAGCTCATCCGCAATGACAATGGAAATGGACATGGAGGCCCCCACGCCCATGTTTTGCAAATACTCTGCGTGAATGGGGGACATGGAGCGGCTGACGCAGTAGCTCATGTCCAGCGGGGCACCTGTATCTGGCCGCAGGGCAGGGACCAAGCCCACGGGCTGATACCTGACATCGGGATTCAGCCGGAGCTGGGACTTCACAAATAGGGCCCGTGCCTGCTTGGGAATGTCTGAAGCGGGATAATGCAGCCCCAAGTAGGACCCCAGATCCTCACGCTTCGATTCGGCGATGACGTGACCGGAGGCATCGTCGGCAAAGCGGTACACCATGATGCGGTCAAACCCTGTGAACTGTCTCACATGCTCGGACGCCCGCTGGCAGAACTCCACCACGGAGCTGGTGCCCTGAAGCTGATTGAGCGTGTGCTTTAGCGAGACATAGACCTCTTCATGCACCATCGAGCCTTGGTCCGGCCACAGCTCCAGTTCCAAGATCAGCACGCCCTGGTACCTGTGCACCAGAGCTTCAAAAACGAGTCCGCTGGGGATGATTTTCAGGGGCGGCAGGTAATGCGGTGCTGCCTCTAGCTGCTTGCCCAAAACATGCTTCTGCAAGTAGGCCAGATCCGCCTCGGCGATAAGCGAGTGCAGGGATCCATTCAGGATCTCCTCCAAAGACAGACCAAAACGTTCTGGGACGTTGGCGCTTACCTGCAAGACCCGCAGCGAAGGCTCCTCCAGCACCAGAATGAGGGCATGGGGCTGGATCGAACCCGGGATGTGGATGGGCTCGCGGTCGCAGTTGGTCAGGTCAACTTGGTCGGACATAGGAATCTATGAAGGAAGCCAGCGTGCAAAGACATCAAACGTTTGCCGCGCAGCCTGCACCGCTGCGGGATGATCCTGAGGATGGCGGGTGGACCAAGCCTCCGCCCAAGTGCCAAATTCGCGCCAGCGCCCCACGGTCTCCGGACCGTAACCAGCAAAGAAACTGCCGCCTTGATCGGGCGGAATGTCCAGATGCTGGCCTAACAGGCGGGTGATCACCTGACCACCGAGGGTGGATCCCTCCAGCACATACAGGCAACCGACGGCAGCGGCGGGGCAGTGAATGTCTGGGAGGTCCACACAACGGGAAAGCGCGGCGACATCCTGCGGCACCAGGCCGAGGGCAGCCAGGTCCTCCACCAGCCAAGGGGTCTTTCGCCTCCCCTCATAGTCCCAACCCTCAGCCGACCAGTCCATGGCTGTGGCGAGGCGCTGTTCCAGCGGCTCATAAAGCGTGAAAAAGCCTTCCAGCAGCTTCAGGTAGCTGGTCCGGGATTCAAAATGACGCACGATGTCCAACTGCGTTTCCAGCGCAGCATGAACTTCGGCCGTCTGAGTTTTGAGCAGGTGTAGAAAAGCCATGGGGCGCGAAACACTTCGTTCAGTCATCGGCTGGTCTCACGGAGAGCTTCCAGAAGCGGCTCCATCTGGCACCAGGGATAGGAAGGGGTGTTCATGCAGGGGGGAGAAGAAAGTTCGTGAACCTATCGGATTTCGGCCTTTTGGCGACCTTACAAAAGTTGGGAAATTTCCCCAGGGCTAAAAAACCCTGGGTAAAAAACAAAAAAACCGTGCCTCCACATCCGCCCAAAATGCTGGAAACGAAGAAACGGCGATGAATTCGCTTCCCGCCCTCGGCCACGGCACTCCCTACCCCCTGGGGGCCACCTTCAAGAATGGAGGGGTCAATTTCGCCCTCTTCTCTGCTCATGCTCAAAAAGTCGAACTATGTCTTTTCGATTCAGCCGAGGGGGGACAGGAAACCCGGATCGAGCTGCCGGAGTGTACCAACCAGATCTGGCATGGCTTTGTCCCCGGACTCGCCCCCGGGCAACTTTACGGCTATCGCGTACACGGCCCCTATGAGCCTGAGAAAGGTCACCGGTTCAACCCCCACAAACTGCTACTGGACCCTTATGCCAAGGCCATTGGCCGTCCGTTGAAGGCCTGGGATCCCTGCCTCTTTGGCTATGACTTGGAAGATGACTCCCAAGACCTGTCCTTCAATGAACAGGACTCAGCCACCCACGCACCGCTGGGCATGGTAATCGACTCCACCTTCGACTGGGAGGGCGACGCTTCTCCAGAGACCCCGTGGCACCGCACCATCATTTACGAGCTGCACGTCAAGGGCTTCACCCAAAAGCTCAACAGTCTCCCAGAGCATCTGCGCGGCACTTATGCCGGGCTGGCCTCCGACGAAGCCATGGATTACCTGCGCAAGCTGGGCGTGACCGCCGTGGAGCTGCTGCCCATCCACCATCACCTGGACGACTCCTTCCTACAGGCGCGCGGCCTAACGAACTATTGGGGATACAACACGCTGTCCTATTTCGCCTTTGAACCCTCCTACGCCTCCACCCAGGATCCGCACGCGGCCATGCGCGAATTCAAGGGCATGGTGAAACGTCTGCACGAAGCCGGAATCGAGGTCATCCTCGACGTGGTTTACAACCACACGGCCGAAAGCAGCGAACGCGGGCCCACCCTCTCCTTTCGTGGCATTGACAATGCTTCCTACTATCGTCTCTCCCAAGAGCACCCGCGCTACTACGAAGACTTCACCGGCTGTGGCAACACCCTGACGATGGAGAACCCCTCCGGCCTGCGCCTGCTGATGGATAGCCTGCGCTACTGGGTCACAGAAATGCATGTGGACGGCTTCCGTTTTGACCTCGCCAGCGCCCTCGCACGTGAGCTTTTTGGCTGGAACAAGCTGAGCTCCTTTTTTGATGCCATCGGCCAGGACCCGGTGCTCTCGACCGTCAAACTCATCGCCGAGCCCTGGGACATCGGCATGGGCGGCTATCAGGTGGGGAACTTCCCAACCGGCTGGGCGGAGTGGAATGGCCGCTACCGCGATGAGGTGCGCCGCTGCTGGAAGGGCAATGACCGCGCCAATGAACTGTCCAAGCGGCTGAGCGGCAGCGCGGATCTCTACAACCACAGCGGCCGCGGCCCCCATGCCAGCGTCAACTTCATCACCGCCCACGACGGCTTCTGCCTGCGCGACCTGGTGAGCTACAACGACAAGCACAACGAAGCCAACCTGGAGGAAAGCCGCGACGGGGCCAACGACAACGAAAGCTGGAACTGCGGTCATGAGGGTGAGACCGACGACGCCAACATCCAGAGCCTGCGCCTGCGCCAGGCTAAGAATCTGATGGCCACCCTCTTCCTCTCCCAAGGCGTGCCGATGATGCTGGCTGGCGACGAACGCTGGCACACCCAGCAGGGCAACAACAACGCCTACTGCCAGGACAACGACATCTCCTGGCTGTCCTGGGAGCTGGACTCCACCGCCGAAGAGATGGCGACTTTTACGCGCGAACTCATCGCCCTCCGGCAGGAGCAACCCGTGCTGTCGCGGAAGAACTTTCTCACCGGCCAAGCACTTGAAGAAGGTCAGCCCAAAGACGTCATCTGGTGGAATCCTGAGGGGCGGGAGATGAGCGACGACGACTGGGATGCAGGCTTCACCCGCTGTTTTGGCATGTGGCTGCCTGGCAGGGCACTGCGCGAAATCGGCCGCGACCACCAGCCCCGCACCAGCGACTCCGTCTTTGTCCTCATCAATGCGCACTATGAGGATGTCCACTTCACCATGCCAGCGCCGGATGAAGGCCCCTGGCATCTGCGCCTGACCACCGGACCCCTGAAACCGGACAAGCGCGCCCGCAAGGCCCTGCGCTTTCCCGTGTCCTCACGCTCCCTGGCCGTATTCATTTCGAAACGGGCCACTGATTGAAGACCCATTCAGCTCCACAGATTCCTGTCCAGGGTGCGGTAGTTCACGGCTTCCAGGATGCTGTCCGCGTCGATCTTGTCGGCCTCTTTCAAGTCGGCCAAGGTACGGGCCACCTTCAGGATGCGATCATGGGCACGGGCGCTGAAATTCATCTGGCCCATGGCGTGTTCCATGAGGCCGCTGCATTCAGGATCCAGCTCGCAGTGCTTCTTGATCAGGCGCGGGGTCATCGCGCTGTTGGTGTGGATGCCCTTCAACCCTTTGAACCGTGCGGCCTGGATGGCACGGGCCTTTTCCACCCGGCTGCGAATGCTTTCCGAAGACTCCCCAGGCTGGGTGCTGGTGAGCGCCTTGAAGTCCACAATGGGCACCTCCACATGCAGATCAATGCGGTCCAAAAGCGGGCCGCTGATGCGCTGGCGATACTTCTGCACCATCACCGAACTGCACCGGCAGTCGCGCCGAGTGTCCCCATAAAAGCCACACTGGCAGGGATTTGAGCGGCGGTGATTCCAAGCAGAAATCAAATGCTTCTCTGTGTTTTAAGATACTTCAACACTGTGTAGGCCGCCCATTTCTCCCCTCCCCCCGCAGAGAAAATTGAAGAAGGGCTGGTGGAGGGAGAGGCTCTTCATGCACGGGGTTTCATATGGCCTTCGCCGGAGCAAGCCTTGACTGCGCAAAAATTGCAACTTCACGATGGCTACTCACACCGTGCAATCAGTCGCATCTCTCACTGGAGTCGTAGCCGATTTCCCTTACCGCGTCCACACGCTCTCAGGCAAAAGGCCGGTTAACCAGGACATCGCTCCGTGGCGGGCAAGGCGTTTGGGCGTTGAGCAGACGTAGGCGAACTTAGCCCTTTCCCAACCATGCGGTTCTGTCCCTTCTCTATCCTCCTTCGCGGCTTCGGCACAGGGGATAAAGACCGGGTAGGGCCCTTGAACACACGGGGTTTTCATAGCCGAGAAGCTGGTTACAATTCGTTTTCGCGTATAGCTTGGACGGTCAAGGCTATTTGTTGGCGCGTACGTTCATTAGAAAGGATCCCGAGGAATTCTCTTTTCAAACGTTCATAACACGCTCTAACCCCAATGGTCTTTGCCTAACATCCAAAGTTGTTTCCAATAGGGGATCTTTTTCTTGCCAAATTTAGCGTAAAGAGCCGGCAGGAAAAACAAATTGAGCAAAGTGGAAGTGATTAGACCGCCAAGGATCACGAGGGCCATGGGACGTTCGATTTCGTTGCCAGGAACATCCCCTTTAAGCACGAGCGGAAGCAGGGCCAGGGCGGCAGTGGAGGCAGTCATGAGGATGGGGATGAGGCGTTCTTCAGAACCCTTCAAAATCAAATCCATGCCAAAGGGGTGTTTCTCCTCCTGTTCCAGGTGCCGGTAGTGGCTGACGAGCAGGATGCCGTTGCGAGCAGCAATACCAAGAACGGTGACAAAACCTACCAGGGAACCAAGAGAGAGAATGCCCCCGCTCAACCAAACGGCCAGCACGCCACCGATGAGGGCAAAGGGCAGAGTCAGACTGATGAGAACCACCAGACGCGGAGACTGGAAGTCCGCCAGGAGGAGAACCAGGATGCCCGCAAAAGATGCCAGGGAGAGCCAAGCCAGGCGGCTTTGGGCAGCTTGCCGTTCGGCCCATTCCCCTAAAATTTCAGGATGGTAGCCTGCAGCAAACGCCATTCCATGCACCTTCTGTTCGATGTCACGGGCCACTTCACCGAGCGCGCGTCCAGTAACATTGCACGTGACATCAATGCGGCGGGAGGCCCCTTCTCTTTTGATCCCATTGGGAGTTGGCACAATGGCGAGATCGGCAATGTCGGCGAGCTTCACATGACCTCCGGATGGAGTTTCAAGAAGCAGTTCACGGAGGGTGGTGTAGTCGGCCCGAACTGTGGGCACACTCCAGACAGCGACATCATGCACCCGTTGGTCCTGGTAAACTTCGCCGACTTTGCGGCCACTGATGAGCGTGCTGACCGCTGTCCGGACTTGTCCGGCAGTCAGACCATGCAGTGCGGCTGACTCAGGCCGCAGTTTTATGGTGACCTGGGGGACAAGGGTCTGAGCTTCGATCTTGAGGGCGCTAACGCCGGGGACCTCTTTGAGCAGGTCTGAAACTTCGGTAGCGTGGCTTCGCAGCTGATCCAAGTCAGGCCCGAAAATACGGACAACAATGCTCGCGCTGGCCCCTGTAAGCACCTCCTTGATACGCTCACGCAAGAAGGTGAGCAGATCCCTGGTCAAGCCTGGATAACCATCCACCACGGACTGCACTTTCTGGATGGTGGTGTCGTAATCGGCGGCAGGATCCAAACTGATCCACAGCTCGGTGAAATCAGGCCCCACGACCTCGTCCGCCACTTCGGCACGTCCGATGTGGGCTCCGTGATTGAGCACCCCAGGCACGGCTAGAAGATCCGTGGCGGCAGCTTTGGTGATACGAGTGCTGGCCTCCACCGAGGTATTTGGTTTTTCCAACCAATGCATGAGGAAATCACGCTCTTTAAAGTTAGGCAAAAATTCTTCTTTCAGTTGCGTATGCCAAACCCATCCCGAGCCGACAAAGGCTAGGGCCAGAAGTGACACGGCGATGAAAGGCCGCCGTGAAAAAGCAGGCAGGAGGACTCGGTACCCCCTCTTCAAGCTGCGGGTAAGCCAGGGATCCCTGTGATCATTGTTCCTCACTTTAAGAAGCATCAAGCTCAAGGCCGGGGTCAGCGTCAAAGCGACTGCCAGCGAGGCGGTGATGGCCAATATGTAGGAGAGCGCGAGGGGTCTGAAAAAGGTGCCCGCCAGACCAGGCAGGAAAAAAACCGGGACAAAGACCAGCACGATGATCACGCTGGCATAGACCACGGCACTGCGGACTTCGATGGAGGCATCGAGCACGACCTTGAGCCTGGGCAAAGGGTTGACCAGCTGTTGGTTTTGGCGAAGACGCCTCAAAATGTTTTCAACATCGATGATGGCATCATCCACCACCTCACCCAATGCGATGATGAGTCCGGCCAGGATCATGGTGTTGATCGTCTCCCCCCGCCAGCGCAGAAGGATGAGCGCAATGGCAAGAGAAAGAGGAATGGCCGTGATGCTGATGATGGTGGTGCGCCAATCACCAAGAAACAGTGCCAGGACGATAACAACGAGCAGACACCCAAGCCATAAAGCTTCTGTCAGGTGGTCAATGGACAACTGGATGAAGGTGGCAGGCCGAAAGATGGCGCTGTCGATGACAACACCGGGCAGGGCAGGCTTCATCTCATTAAGCGCCTTTTCCACGCCTTCGGTCACGTCCAAAGTGTTACCCCACGGCTGTTTTTCCACGATGAGCAGGATGCCCGATCCATCGTTAATGACAGCATCACCAATCGGAGCAGGGTTGCCTATTTTCACTTCCGCCACATCTCCCAGGCGAATGGGAGCCCCATTGCGGAATTCGACGACCGTACGAGCCAATTCGTCGGGTGTGGTGATAAGCGACAGTTGGGTAACACTCAGACGCAGGTTTGGCGTATCCACAAAACCTCCTGGTGTGATTACAGCGGCATCTGCGGCTGCCCGTGTCACCGCATCCAGGGTAACTCCAGCAGCGCGGAGACGCTGAGGATCAACAAGGACCTGAAACTGTTTGTCACGCTGCCCCCAGATAGCCACATTGGCGACGCCCTTCACCGACATGAGGCGGGGGCGGATGGTCCATCTGGAGAGCTCGCTGAGCTCCATCTGATCCAATGTTTTTGAAGTGAGTCCTACCTTCAATACTCGACTCAGCGATGAATAAGGAGCCATAAGCACCGGCGGTTTCACGACCGCAGGAAGGCGGTTTTGAGCAAGATTCAACCGCTCCTGCACCATTTGACGGGCCTCCAGAATATCCGTGCCAGCATCGAAGATCATGACCACCGAAGAGAGGCCAAGAACAGATTTTGAACGGATCGTTTTTAAAAATGGCAGGCCATTCAGGGAGTTTTCCAGGGGCACCGTGACCAAGCCGTCCACTTCTTCCGTGGAAAGACCCGGTGCTTCCGTCTGCACTTCAACCAAAGGCGGAGCGAATTCTGGAAACACATCCAGAGGTGCGTTTTTGGTGGCATTGATACCTACCAACATCAGGGTCAGCGCCGCCGCTACGACAAGCACGCGCATGTTCAGTGCCCAAGAGACAATGGAGTTCAGCATGGTTGGATAACAAAGGTTATTTGCCTGTCATAAACTCGGTGCCGAAGAGTTCTGCAGCCCCGTCTGTGACCACCTGGGAGCCGACAGGGGGACCACTGCTCAAAACGGCATCATTACCAGCCAGTCGTGCCACCTGGACTCGTCTGCGCGTGTACCGGTGGCCTTCCATTTTCTCATACACCCACTGCCCCCCATGGATGTCATGGAGCACCGCATTGAAAGGCAGAACAAGGCTTTCTATTTTACTTTCCACCGTAGGAATCTCGACAGCGACACGTTCCCCAGCGCGCAGCTTGAGATCCGCGGGAAACTCATAATACCAATCCAGCGTATTGGTCTGTGCATTCGCGGTGGCCGGCCCCACGATGGGTGTGGCCGTGTGGCGCTGCAGCGGCGAAGCCAGAGAATGCAGGCTGGCGCTACTAGCAGCATCCAAGAGAGAGGCTTCCCCACTGTAGACCGCCACACGCACCCATAGACGCCGGGGCCCGGAATCCTTGCCTACCGCAGAGCCGAGAATGCCACGCTGAGCGTGTGCCGTGACCAAGGCTGCTTCCGCCAGGGCCAAGGCTGACTTGGCTTCATCCACTGAACGCACACTGCCAGCTTCCGCATTCAAAACCTTTTGAGCACGCTCCAACGCAATCCTGGCCGCATCCAGCTGAACCTTTGCCTGAAGGATTCGTCCATCCGCCGCAGCTTGAAGATCCGCGAGGCGCAAGACCTCGTCCAGCGTTCCTCCCAGAACCGGGGCCACCGGCTGGTTTGACGAAGCAAGAGGCATCACCACTTCGCCTGAAAATAGGCGCACGGCAGCAAGGGTGCGCTTTTCTACCGATGCCGTTTTTAACCTCAATCTTTGCTCCGCCTCCGGTTTTAGGGTCACTATGACGAGATCATTTTCTTTGGTGACGGCGGCAGGGGCACCGCTGGCGTCAGCGGCATGTAGGCGCATCGCAAGAAACAAGAGGCTGAGAAGAACTGGAACCTTCATAACATAAAGGAGGTTAACGGAGAGGAGACTGCATGGCATCTTCTAGAGCACCAGCTGCAGCTTGTGACTCAAGCGTGGCGGCCATAAGGGCGAGGTTGGCGTTGCTGGCTTCAAGCTGGCGCCGCGTCCTTTCGAGGGCAGAAACCTCACCAACTTCCACCATTCGGTCGGTCGTTCCTGCCGCTGCAGACGCTTCTTGGGCCAAGGTGGCTGCTGTACGGACCTTGGCACGCGAGGCCTGATAGGCAGCCAATGCGATATCTAGCTCGCCCTGGATCATCCGCTGCTGAGCGAGGAACTTCACTTCAGCCGTCTTACGTCTGGCTTCCGCCTGGGCGATAGGGCCGCGGTTGCGGTTGAGCGGCAGGTCCACATTCAGACCTATCTGCCAACGGTTCTGCCCTTGGTTGTAGTCATAACCTGGAGTGACGCGCAAGTCTGGATACTGGCGGGCAATTTCCAACCGGAGAGCGGACTCTGAAGCGGCGTAGTCAGACAAGAGCGCCAGGAGATCGGCCCGCTGAGTCAATGCACGACGACGACCCGTAGTGACGTCCATATTCGGCAACTTTTTAAAATGGGTGAAATCCAAAATTGCCGCACGGATCTCATTCAAAGGTAGTCCTACGGCAACTGCGAGCTTTGCCTCCCCCGTGGCGGCGAGACGTTGGGAATCCTGCAGGTTTAATCGCGTGCGGTTCAGGGAGAGTCTTGCCTGAGTCAGTTCAAAAGGCGACACATCGCCCGCCTCCATCTGCGCGGTGAGCTTGTTGATGGCTTCATTGTGAAGCTTCTGTTCGGTCTCCAGCAGACGGATGTTTTCACGTGCGCTGTGCAATTCCAGCATCGCTGCACGCACCCGTGATCGTGCCATCCAGGCACGCGAAGCAACCCTCCACCGGGCGGCTTCCGCCATGGCCAGAGCCTGCTCCGTCCGGCGGCTGCGCTTGCCCGCAGTTTCAATAGGGATGGCAATGCTCTGGGCAGCAAACCAAGGAGTCACCCCCACCATGCTGCTGGCGAACTGCGAGCCAAGCGTGAGGGATGGGTTCGGTCTCTGGGCTGCCGTTTGGATGGCCGCAGCAGCCTCGTCAGCCTCCGCACGGGCCAGCGCAACATCGGGATTGTAATAGACTGCGGCGAGGGCCAGAGAATCCACATTCCAAGAGCCCTGCCCTGCTTTCTGCTCCTGCAGGAAACTCCGCAGCCCGGCATCATTCAAGGAACGTCCGACAAAATCTGCGTCGCCTGTGTCTGGAGACAAAGGCCGAGCTTGATAGCTCACGCAAGAACCCAGGAGAAAAGGCAGGATGATCTTCAGAACGAGATTTTTCATGACCAAAAAAATCGGAAACAACGAAACCCTACCTAACACACTAGTCTGCCGGGTGATCTGAAAAGACGATGAAATATCGTTCATATTCTGTCTGCGGCCGGGATCAGAAGCTCCCCTTGGCAGCCCAGCAAAAATGGCGGCAATCGCATCAAGCTTCCAACGTTCCATACAATGGCTCAGGCAGAAGGCAGCCGTAACAACATGCAGGTACGTCCATCGGGCGTGGAGTCCATGACCAAAGTTCCTCCATGGGCCTGAACAATTGAATAAGCGATGCTTAAGCCAAGCCCGCTGCCCTCCACATCGGTTCCATGCGCAGCATCGCCCCTGAAGAAACGTTCGAAGACCCGCTCCTGGAGTTCTGGAGGCAGCAGCAAACCGGTATTCACGATCTGGAAGACAGCCTGATCCTTTTGAGACTCCAATGAGAGCGTGATAGCACCGCCCTTGTGGTTATGCTTCACTGCATTGTCCGCAAGATTGAGCAGCAATTGACGGAGACGCATCCGGTCCCCACGTAGCACCACTGGGTCGCACCTGAGAAGGGTGACCGCAATGTCCGAAGCCATGGCCAGCGTCATCGCATCTTCCGTAAGATCCTGCACCAGCGCATCAAAGGCCACGGTCTCATGGGCGATGGTCAGCAGACCTGCATCCGCCTTGGCGAGGAAAGCCAAATGTCCCACAATGCCCGAAAGTCGCTGAACCTCTTCAAGCATGGAGGTGATGCGTTCACGGTGGTGAACCGGGGTGGAGGCATCCCCCAGCATCTGCTCCATCGTTCCGTGCATGATGGTCAGCGGTGTTTTCAATTCATGAGAGGCATGCAAGGTGAACTCGCGCGCTTGTGTAAACGACACTCCCAGGCGGCTTTTCATACTGTTAAAAACAGCCGTCATGCGGTCAATTTCGTCCCCATTGCCACTGCGAGGCACCGACTCTGAAAGATTTGAGGTGTCAGTCTTCTCCAGCACCTCTGTCAATGCCTCGATGGGACGCAGAGCCCGCCGGATCATGAGAGTTCCAATAAAAATCCCGACCAAGGCCGCTGGAAACCCTCCGAAAAAGATGATCTCGATACTCTCCACCAAAGGACTCTCTTTTTTGACACCGTCGATTCCGCCGCTCATGACAACGTCATAGAGCTCCTGAAATTCAAACCAGCTCCAGAAACCGACGATGAAGAGGGACAGGGCCAACGTCACCGAATAACAAAGCAAGATGCGGCGGCGAAGAGTCATGGCTGGATGCGTAGCGCATAGCCGAGACCACGCACAGTTTGAATCAGAGCGGGGATGTGTCCACGGTCAATCTTGTCACGCAGGCGACGGACATAGACATCCACAAGATTGGTTCCTGGATCGAAATCATACTCCCAAACACTGCCTATAATGTCGCGACGGCTCACCACACGCCCCTCAGCACGCAAAAGACATTCCAGAAGGAGATTTTCCCGCGAGGAAAGATCGATGCGCTTCCCTGCACGCCGGACCTCCCGGCTCGCAGTATCAAACGTCAGGTCTGCCAGAGCCAGCAGACTCGGTTTGGGCGGGGTGTTTCTCCTCATCAAGGAACGTAGCCGGGCCAGCAGTTCCGACATGGCGTACGGTTTGGCAAGATAATCGTCAGCACCTGCGTCCAACCCCTCCACGCGTTGCTCCACCTCTCCACGAGCAGAGAGCATGAGAATCGGCGTTTTATTCTCCTGCGCACGCAGTGCGCGAACAAGGTTGAGGCCGTCGATTTTTGGCAGCATGACGTCCACAATCAAGGCATCAAAACCACCTTTGACCGCCTCGTTCAGTCCGGTAGCGCCATCTTGCACCCAAACGACTTCAAAACCTTCCTGTCTCAAAGCGGACTCCAGAAGGGTGGCAGTCTTGCGTTCATCCTCGACAATCAAAAGTCGCATAGCCGTCAACTCTTCACCAGCCGTCATGGAGGAAACAAATGAAAGGGCTGTCATTTTTGGATCTCCTCAAATGGAAACCAAAGTTGTCCGGCGGAAAAGACTGAAAGCAATGCCCAAATATCGAAGGCCCTGACAGGATACCCTGCTAACCCCGGGGTTATTTACCGGCTAGAGGACATTGCCTGAAGGGCCTCCGTGACAGCGCTTCACTTGGCCACGACCGTAAACGTCGAGCGATGGCGCAGGGCCTCATACTCGATGGATTGGTAGCTTCCTGCAGCTTTTTCCAGATAAATCACCTCAATGACGTAGGACCCGGACCAAGGGGTGGGAATGGCAAGAGTTCCGTCCTGGTTCGTCTCCAGTTCACGAGACCACAAATTGGGAGCGTGGACATTGACTTTCGCCTTCGCCAGAGGTTGGCCGTTGAAGCTCACAAGCACACTTTTTCCCTCTTTATCTGCTGGCGTGATGTCCAGTTTCAGTTCTGGCTTGGGCAGTGCCGAACCCGGAACCCAGGCGCGGGCATAAAACATGGGCTTGACGATGCCGATGCCGCTTTTCCGCCAGTCCTTGACCTCATAGTCGAGCTTTTGGGTGAGGAATCCACTGACTGGAGAGGTGGCAGAAACCAGGAAGTGATCCTGGTTTGTTTGGGCTTCGACTGATTCCTTGCCCCCTCGGGTCCCCGTTACAAAGGTTTCCCGCCGGATCATTTCATCCAGCCGGCCGCCTTTGATTTCACGCACATCTTCCTGGTATTCTCCAAAGAAGATTTTGGCGGAAAGGCCATCAGCGGCGGCCTCAATCCACAAGTAATGCGCCGAGACCGGCCCGGAGAAGATGGCAGCCGCAACCGCAGCAATCTGAAGTATCTTTTTCATTTTTTGTTATCCTCGGATCAGAAGGTCAAGGTGGCACCCACATAGGCCGTACGGCAGACGCCTGGGAAAATGCCGCGCTGAGAGCCGGTACGGCGCTGTGTTCCGTAGCTTTCATCGAAGAGGTTGTTCACGCCAGCCTTGAGAGACAAACGGTCGTTCACCTTCCAAAGAGCCTTCACGTCGAGGGTGGTGTAGGCATTGAGCTGGCCCACGGTGCCAATGGCGTTTTCGTCAAAAGTATTGGCGGCATCGGCAAACTGATCACCGATGTAGCGGCCCTGGACGACAAAGCTGAAACGGTCTTTGTAATCATACTGAATCCCAAAGATGCCGACCGTGCGAGCCACATAGGGCACTTCATTGCCATCGAAGGGGCCATCCTGGATTTTGGAATCCACCAAGGTGCCACCAAGTTGCAAAGTCACTTCGTGGGCCCCCTCATAAAGGCCGCGACCTTTAATGGCGTTGACCAGCTGGAAGAACTCAATTTCAAAGTTGGTCTCCAGACCAAACGTGCGGGTGTTGAAATTGCTGACTGTACCGGAGGACACCACGACCTGGTCTTGAAAATTCGTGTAAAAGATGCCAACATCCGAGGTCAGCCATGAGACAGGCTTGCCACGCACACCGATCTCATACGTCCATGAATTGGATGCTCCCAGCGATGCCGAGGAATTCTGAATCGTCGGATTGAAGGAGTCTCCGAAAGAAGGTGGAGCAAACGAACGGCTCACATTACCGTAGGCGACAAAAGGCTCCGTGATCTCATAGAGCAATCCCAGGCTCGGCAGCCAGACGTCGTAGCTTTGCTCTTCTTCGCCTGTGCCCTTGAAAATATCCTCCCGGGTCTGATCAATGTGTTCTTAGCGGACCCCTGGAGTGATGGCAAACTTGTCCGTGATCTGGAAACGATTTTCGAGCCAGCCAGCATACACGGTGGTGGTAAGGTAATCAGAGGACTTGAGCACGGAATTGTCCTCACGAGCACGTCCTGAATTGCCGGTCTTAGTGCGGCGTTTGGCATCGTCTCTGTAGAAGCGGCCCCCAAGGGTCAGTTCATTGTCTTTGAAAGAACCGAGCTCGTATTTGAGCGAGTACTTAGGCTCAAAGCCAATGACAGCAAAGTCGCGCAGGGCCTGTTCATTGTTATTGGCCAGGGCATTGCTGGTGCTGTTGGCATTGGCGTAGTTTTGCAGGTACCAGTCGCGGCTGAAATAAGAGGCATAAAAAAGCAGCTCCAAGCGGTTGTTTTCATCGAACTGGCTGATGGTGCGAATGTCGCCTGCAACACGGTTGCCGTAGAAATTATCATTTGGCTTGGAGCTGAAACTAGGGTCATGAGCAAACTCGGATGGCAGGAGGCCTCCAGGGGTTTCAGACATCTCGTCATAGTACGCGAAATGACCGATGACACGATGGATGTCGTTGATCTGATAGGCCAGACGAATGTCCAGATCATCAATTTCGAAGCCCAGATTGTCTCGGAAACCAGAACCGCCGGAGTGCATATACTCCACGGAGTACTGGAGACGGTCGATGGTGCCGTTCACCGCAATATTGCCGAGATAGGAACCGTTGCTGTCATAGCGAGTATCCAGGGTAACGCTCATCGGCTCGGAGGAGATGTCCCGCGAGAGAAAATTCACCACGCCGCCTACCGTATGCGGGCCATGGCGCAAGGCGGCACCGCCTTTGATGACCTCAATGCCACCAACACGCTCTGCTGGGACACCATAATAACCCGCATTTTCAGAATACATGGAGGGCTGCACCGGCACACCGTCATGTAGCAGCAGGGTAAACTGGCTGCGCTGTGGGTTCAGACCACGAATGCCAACATTGGGTTTGGTGCCACGGCCATCTTCATCAATGTATTGCACAGACGGAATACGGACGAGAATTTCCCCCAGATTTCCTGGGGCCTGAAGGGCCAGCTGCTCAGGCGTGACGACTTCAACACTGCCAGACTGCTTCAGCCTGCGCTGCTCCAGCTTTTGCTTGAGATCAGCAGCCATAGGCGAGGCCGTGACGACCACTTAAGAAAGCGTTTCGGAATTCGTGGGAGCCGTTGCGGTCTGGGCTTCAACCAGAGATGCCAAGGACAAAGCCATGGCGGCGGAGAAGACGGCCACTCCATGAAGGGAGGGGCCTTTTGACCGTAACGTCTTTGAGGATGGACAGAGTCGAGAACTTGATTTCACGGTGAGGGAGCAATTCATATTATGCGGACCGCGCCTTATTGCACTTGGGTATCAAGATCAATAAACCAGTGAGACACTCCCCAAAACATGACGGATTTTTCATCTACATGAAAAATCCGTCATCCTCCCTTTGTTCGAACAGGCCTCCAGGGATTCGGCATGACAATCCGTTGTCAAAGAACCCGGCCATTGCCCTAACTTCGCTGAAGTGGGGCCCATGAAAAGTCGAATGACGGTTATTTCATTTAGATGAAGGAGCTGTCATTTGATCTCAGGTTCTCCGCGTGCCCATGAGAAGCCTCTCGCTAACGAGGGGGCTAACCGACAATAAATCACCATGGAAGATGAGTCTGACCAGCACGATGTAATCAATCAAATATTACAGCAAACAGATGCTGGCAAGGGACGACAAAAACAGTATCTGCGCTCTCTGGTGACAGCCATGGTGATGAGTCATCGCCCCATGACTGCGCAGGAGCTGGCCGAGATGCCCAACCTGCGAGGAATGAGCATGTCGACACTTTATCGGCTGATTGCATAACTGGATACGAATGAACTGCTGAGACATATAACACACCGTTTAAGAGCCGATTTGCTCGCGCTCAATTTTCCCGGGAAACGATACAGCTACCTGATTTGCAAAGATTGTGGCCAGACCCTTGAACTGCCTCTCCCAGGAACCACGCTGAAAATAGAGAAGAATCTCACCGTGCTCACCCAGTGGAGCCAAGTTAAGGTGGAGCTGGACATTTCTGGCCTATGTCCACGATGTGCGCAGAGGCGCACTCAACCTTGCGAGACCTAACATAGAGTCTGTCGTGATGACGATTTCTTCATGCAGATGACAGGGGTGTCATTTGTCGGCGGCAGACGGCTGCTTATGACGTTCAAACGTGAATCCCTTATCTCACACCAAATGGCACAGCGCCGCCAGCCCTTCAGTATCATTAGTTATTCCCTTTTATAATGAGGAAGAAAGTGTCCAATCCGTACTCACCGAGGCCTGTCTGGCCATGGAAGCGCTGGGATGCACCTATGAAATCATCGCTGTGGACGATGGCAGCCAGGATGCCACTCGCCTGCAATCTGCGGCCCTGACGCAGAGATGGCCCGCCTTGCGAGTGCTTGCCTTTGATAAAAACCGGGGTCAGGCGGCAGCGCTGCTTGATGGATTGAGAGAAGCGCAGGGGGAGACTCTTCTCACCATGGATGGAGATGGGCAAAATGACCCTGGAGACATCGCCAGGCTGTTGCATGTTTTGAACACAACTCACGCCGACATGGTGGCTGGCGTGCGGGCCAAACGGCAAGACGGCTGGCTCCGCCGACGGATGTCGCGGATTGCCAATTCTGTCAGGCAAAGGATTTTGCATGATGGAGTCAGAGACACAGGCTGCGCCTTGAAAGCCTTTCGTCGCGAGGTTTGTGGGGCCTTCATTCCAATCCGCACGCTTTACTCGTTCATGCCGGCACTGACCGTGGCGGCTGGCTTCCGCGTGGTAGAACTGGAGGTCAATCATCGGATCCGACAAACGGGAGTTTCCAAGTATGGCCTGGGGGTGATGCTCTGGCGACCTCTGGTAGACATGTTGGGCGTATGGTGGTTCACACAGCGAAGATTCCAGGAAATCAGGCCCAGCGGCTTCACTTCCACCCCGCTTTGCCCATGATAAATCTTCTGAAACACAGTTCCTGGCTGCTGTTCGCCGCAGCGATGTTTTTCACCCTGCTCGGTCAAAGAGGTCTGAATGAACCCGATGAGGGCCGTTATGCGGAAATTGCTCGGGAGATGAGCCTGGATGGAGACTGGTTAATCCCACACATGAATGGGTTGCCGCATTTCCAAAAACCACCTGTCATCTACTGGTTCACGGCTTTGAGCCTGCAGATCTTTGGACACAATGAATGGGCAGCCCGCTTACCTTCTGCCCTCATGGCTTTGGGCACCGTTACTTTGGTCTTTATGCTTGCCCGTCTTCTCCTTCCAGGCAGGAATGGGGGTGAAAACGCTGCGCTTGTCCTAACCACTCTGGCCGGTTTTTTTGCCATGAGCCGCCTGCTCACCCCGGACATGACCATGACTTTCTGGATTACTGCAGCCATCACAGCGGCAGTCCATCAAAGACACTGGCTGTTTTTCATTCTCATGGGGACAGGCTTCCTGACCAAAGGTCCTATGGCCCTTGTCGTGCCTATCAGTGCGATTTTAGGGTGGCAGGTCTTCTGCAAGCCCCACGAAAGGCTGCACCTGCAATGGTGGCGAGGGCTGGCCCTTACTCTGGCCATCAGCCTCTGTTGGTTCGTCATGCTTTCAATCCAGGATCCATCGCTTTTCGAGTATTTCTGGCGTTATGAGCTTATGGAACGCTTCGGGTCAGCCAACCATGGGAGGGCGAAACCCTTCTGGTTTTTCCTCGTCGTCCTCCCGCTCGCCACCCTGCCTTGGATCCTCACATTGCCACTGCGGCGCATCTGGAAAAAGTGCTGCTCATGGCATTTCAATGCGTGGCAAGGTCTGCTGTTAGGCTGGACGATCCCCCCGCTGATCATCCTCTCATTCAGCGGATCCAAACTGCCAACTTACGTCCTCCCATTGATGCCGGCCTTCGCATTAACAGTCGCAGCGACTTCGCCAGACTTGCGCAGAAGTTGGTCCCTTGCTTTGCCCACAGCAGCCTGTCTGCTTTTGGGAGACTTCGTGGTAGCTCAATGCAACGAGCACCTCGGCGTGCAAGCCTCCAGCAGGGAGCTTGCCCAATTGCTCCGAACTCAGGAAACCGATGAGGATGAAGCAATTCTTTTTGCATGTGAAACACGGACCGAAGGCCTGGCCTTTTATACTGAGCATCTGATGAACATCACCCGTCGAGAAGCGGACTGTGTGATGCAACCGACGCCTGTCCAAGCAGAACACATTTACCCTTCCCTTTCGGATTGCATCCAGCGCCTAACAGACGGACCTCCAGCACACGGCATTGTAAAGACCACACGCTTTGAAAAAATGTTCGACCAGAAAAAGTGGCGAATCATCGGCCGCTCTGGGGCCTTTTGTTTAGTGGCTAACCACCCTATCCACACATCTGCAAAAAAACCGTTTCCGCACAATCATATCGCGCCACCAAATCCATCTGCTGACTAAAGAAAAGGGTCCCGGAGAATCCGAGGCCCTTCTCTTTCCTCACGCGGCTAGGCCAACGCTGGTGTCCAAAGGATCGGCCACATCGGGAACGTTCAATATCGCGCTCACCTCGCCCTCGCTGAGGGTGTCAGCTGGCAGGCGGTGCTCCTCCTTGGGCATTTCAAGATGGGCCGCAGGACCTGCCAAAAGTCAGGCCTCCCGGAACAGGCCGCGAACCGCCGCCAGACGGCCTATCTGGCCTACTACCTCAGCAAGTCCGACCAAACCCGGCCCGGACAAGTCGCTGATCTCACACACGTCCACTAGGACAATCTGCCGCTCCACGGGTGTCTGCACGCGGCCTGCTCTATCACCCTTCAACACACTGGCCGCTGGGTTGTATCCGTCAAACGCAGGCCCATCCCTCGGATCTTGACAGGCCCGGTTTGAGGTTTTGAATGCAACGATATAGCCGGGCAAGTCGCGCGTCTAACTGGGTTCGTGTGCCGAGAACTAGGTGAAAGATCCTGAGCCAAAATCCTTTTCAACGGTTGCTCAGGACGAGTGCTGGATGGTGGAGGGGCCGTGCATTGACGCGTTCGGAGTGTAAGCTTGCAAGCTCAGTTGGGCCTCTGCACCGAGACGCCTGCTACGGAGTTTAATTCTTGTTAGGCTTGCATGGGTGACGTGCCTGCTATGGGTTGTTAGGCCTGCGGCTTCACGCAGATCATTTTCTTTCTCTGGCGCTTTTACAAAGCACGCAGATACCGCTGGCCAGAGGCTCGCATCATGGTCGCATGACTCTCGTCCACCAAGATCAGGGTGGTGGTCTCTGCATCATCATCCTTGGTTTTCAGAGTGACTTGCAACACCTTGGGATCCTCCGTGGGTTCCCATCGCCCCGTGGCCTCTGCGGCGGCCTTGATCAGGCATGTGCCGTCCTCCTCAAGCGTCACGACCCCATACCGCACGCCATAATCCGGACTCGTGTAATAACCCCAGTTCTTCGCGAGCTTGTGCTTGTTCATGAAACGCACGGGAGACAGCTTCTCCTGGGACGGTTTCACATTCCCAGATTCAATGCTCGTCTTCATCTGGCCAATCTTCACTACCGTGGTCAGATCCTTCCCCGCGCTCCCCTTTAGCAGGTCATTCAGTCGTTCAATGGCCGCATCCTGGTGCGGCCTCAGAGCCGCCGCCCGCGCCCGCTCATACTGCTGAAACAGCTTCGCCACCGCCCAATGAGGTTTGGTCACTTCGGTCCCTTCCAGCCGTAATCGCACTTGGGCAGAGATCTGAGCAGCGCTCTCCGCATCATTCTGGGCCGTCAGCTTCGCCGCCACCGCTGTGCATTCCTTTTCCAGCGTCTTGTCCAGCAAGGAAATGGCACGCCCCCCAGCCACACGGAAATCCGAATCTATCTTTTCAGGCGTCCCTGGTGCCACGGTCTGGCCTAAGAGTCCGTGAGCAAAGGAAGTAAAGAATGCAATCAGGGGAACAAATCTCATCCCTCAGAAGAAGCACAACCTCACCCCCGGTCAAGCAGACTAACAAGATCGCCATCGATCATACTTGCCGACGGGCGTTGGGGCTCAACTCGCCCGCCACTTATTATGACTTTGCCCACAACCTGGAGGGCCAAGGACTGGTTCTGTGAGGTTCTGGGTTCATGTGCGGCGGAAGTTTTTATGAGGTCACAGAGAGCGCCGCAGCAGGCAGGGCTGAGTGCTTTTAAAGATCGGCCACCTTTACCGGATCGAAGCGCGGCTGCGAGAAAGCCGCGCTGGGCCAAGGCTGCGACAGGCCGTGCGTGCCGCCGAAAGCCGACCCATCATCGAACGTCTGCACCAAGCTCTAAGCAAGATCAAACTCAGCCGCCGTCACTTGCCCAAAAGTGCTTGTGGCCGGGCCATGGACTATGCCCTGACGAACTGGCCCATGCTGGAGGTGCATGCGAAAGACGGTCGCGTGGAGATCGACTACAACCCGGTGAAAAACTCGATCCGCCCCACCGCCATCGGCAAAAAAGAACTGGCTGTTCATCGGCGATGCAGACGCAGGCCAGCACAGTGCCATCCTCTACACGATCATCGAATCCTGCCGAGCACGCGGCCTGGATCCCTGGGCGTATTTGCGCGATGTGCTGACCCGTCTGCCAACCATGCCCAACCGACAGGTCAAAGACAGCACGCGTTGCAACCTGGGCAGAGGCCCGAAAGACGAAACAAGGAGCCGCGTAGCTATCAGCACACCTCCGTCAACCTGCTTCAGTAGGTGCTTCGGGTGACGCTTACTTTCCTCAGTCATAAGGGCCATAGCTTATGCCTACGGCACTTGCACACTACGACCTCTTCACGGGGCTTCGTTTGACGGATACAAAAAAACCGGGTCGATTGGTTAGATGTAAAGCCGCCATATCTTGGCCTTCTTTAGATCCATGTTGTGCCATAATTGTGATCTTTGGCTTCTGGGATTAGCGCTCAAAGCTGGGTTGCGTCCCGGGACGATGCATCACCCAGCAGTTGTCCTTCTCAGCCACCATCGTAAGTCCATTCGCTGCGGCAAACTTGCTTACCGCCCCATGGACTAAGTCTTTGTTTCTACACGTGCCCATTAGGAAGCCGCCAGGACTAATTTTGCCATAGAGTTGCTGTAGCATGTCACTCAATTGCGCTATGTCGTTTTGAGCCTCTACGAAGACAAAATCAAATTTGGACCCTAACCCGTGAATATCTTTTTGTTCACTGGGCATGACCATGTTACAACGTGAACGCGCAAATTCGGTCTCTTGACGAGTATGAGCGTAGGTCTCCATCATTGACCTCTTTTGACTTCCCTGCGCAGTACCAGGCATGCTATCGGATCCGAGGCTATTGACGCATGTAATCTCCACCTGACCATTTCCTCGAAGCAACTGCGAAGATACTCTTCCACGAATATCTCCCACAATTAGCCCTTTCTTTGGACTGCACCCCTCTGTGTCATCAAGTAAATGAAGACGGTTAAGCAAGACCTCAACGCGCCCTAGACGCGGAGGTAGAGCAACTTGCCCTCGGTAGTAAAATTCAATTGCAGAAACAACATCAGAAGGTCTGATCAACGTCATGCATTTAGGGACGACTTCTCCGCGCACAGGAATGGGAGATGGACACTGGCCCGGGCTGAAGTTCGTCTTACCGCAGGCGGAGGATGCACAGCATCTCAACTGACCTACTGTGCTCAAGACCCGATGCATCGGATAGTTGATGTAATGAGGCGACTCGCGTCCACCGCCGATAACAACACAAGGGCGGATGGCGAAACCTGACACCGGATTTGCGGGAATCGCTGCAGCTAGGTGCATAATTGAAGTGATTGGACACACAATACCCTCAGCGTGGTAAATGAGTTGTATGAGCTCACGCAGCGATGTAGCACCAACCAAATTAACGACGTTGTTTAACGGAGGGTGCCAACTTGTCCTACTACCTGCTTGCACAAATTGAATTTTTCCGCGCAACGAATTGACCACTTCCTGATAGCATTCCGTTGGCCAGGCCTTTGCTGGCACACCGGGCTTCCAACCCGCGACTATGAGCCAGTAACGAGGGGGAAGGCCAGGAAGCGGAGACCTCATTTCCTTTCCGCTTAGTACAACGTCGCCTGAAAACTTGCTCACACGATAAGGTTCAGTCAAACCTAAAACCGCCCTCATATTACGAATGTATTGCTCGAGATAGTGCACAGGAACCTGACTCATTTGGTGATAAGGCGGACAAAAATCCTTCTCCATAATTAGGTCCTCATTGCCGTTCGAACCGAATCCTTCAACGCTATCATTATAGTACCAAAGTGCTTCTCGGGTGGTGTTTATGCGAAGCGTCCATCCCGTGGCTCGCTTGATCTCACGAACGACACCTGTGAAAACAACTTCATCTCCCAAAAAACCAGGGGCGCGCAGAACGATCTTCTTCTGAGTAATATTAATCATTCGACACAAAAGCGAAAACATTTTCGAATTTAAATCGGGCGTTAAGTCAAAATTACCCCGCCGCCATTTCAGTTCCTTTCTTCTGTTATGTCATCAAGCTCTTTGGAAAGCATTTCAAAAAACTTTACAGGGAATAGTAGCCCGCATGTATTGTAGCCCAAATAAATTATGCGAACCATTTGGGTTTCTTTTGAAATTCGAAACTCCCATTTGTCAAAGTGTTTACTAATGTGTTCTCCGCGAACTTTATGATTTTTATTATCGGTTGCGTATTCAATTATGGTGTCGCATAACTTTGTTGATGCATCCACACATTCATGAATGTCACCAAAGCTAAAGATAAGACAATCTGAGGTAGGTAGGAAACTTGGCCGGCTGGCTGCGATTTTTAAGAAAACACAGCGCTTCGATGACTTAATTGCCCAGTCGTATGTTATTTCAGATATCATCTCCTTCTGAGTTATCAGAGGCGCACCATATATCTTTTTCGAAAAGAAGAATTCTATAAGTCGTTTCATCTTTTGACGCATTTTTTATGACCAATCAAACGGACCGGTTTCTTGGTAAGACCACACAGTAGTCCTATTATTTCCTAGCCACCAAGGTGTCTCAAAAGAAATTGCGAAATTTCTAGCCCACTTCAGCCCAGAATAGTCGCAACTACCATTGTGGCAGGTGTAGCAACCAAAAATACCTATCGCTCCACTGAGTCTTGCTGAAATACTCGTTTCTAACGCAAATGGTCCTGTAGTGACAGAGAATCCACCTCCAATGTCGACGGTTGGTTCTGCAGAACCCGATAAGCATATTTTTGTCTTTTCACTACTGTCACAGGAATTTTTAACCATCGATACCGATCCCTCAAGCTTGAATTCAAACCCAAATTTAGCACCGATCCAAAAGCTTGCCGAGCTGCCACCAAATTGCCCCGACGCCCCCCATGGAGAGACTGAGACACCCAGTTTTCCCTCCGTTTTGGCCGTCTCCCACTCCAAGATTCCCGAACCTCCTCCAGGGCATAAGGTGCAGCAACTTTTTCTTTCTGCACTTATAGCTGCATACGAGAGACTCCATCCTAATTTATTTAGTATTTTACCACTCTTTTTTACTGATAACGGAACCTTCGTCTGTTTCCCGGTTATGGGGCCAAAGCAATCCGCGTCAGGAACTTCTTCAATCTCTAATCCAAGGTAATCTAACGCATTTACTGACCTATTAAGGGCGTATGTATAAATATTAACACCCCCACTCTCTCCTATCGGGTCTCTACTTAACCACCGACCTAGTCCTGGTGAATAATAACGGTAGCCATAATTGTAGTACCCTACGCTTAAATCCAGAAACTGCCCTTTAAATCCGAAGTCCCATTCATAATGACTTGCGGTGCGTGAAATGAAGTCGGAAGTCAGGACGCTGCGTAAGCCAAAGGCGCTGAACTGATAGCGCTCCATCACCGCGCCTTCGTTGCTCACAACCGAGGTAGGATCGTAGTAGTCCATCAGACACCACAGACGCTCGTCGAGATCAGCCCCCCCACTGTCCCGGTCTCGTAAAATCAACTCGTCACGATGTCCAGGCCGTGCTCCCCACACATACTGGGCTGCCACAGACGTGCTGCTGCTGGCTTCTGCCAGCCATGAAATGTCTCCCTGGAAGCTGAGCGGGCGCAATGGCTGCCGCCGCAAAGAAGTTCCGCAGGGGCCCCAGCTGTCGCCATTGTAGAACAGCCCGGCGCCATTGTTATAGAGCGCTGCCCGCTGTTCTTCATTCAACTCCTGCAAGAAGAATGCCATTTCATCGATGACTCCATTAAAACCTGCCATGGTTTCCACGCTCTCGATGCTGGTAACCCTGCTGGAAGTCGAAGATTCGGGAATCGATTCGTAACCCAGGCAGAACGGATTGCCGGCGTCGTTTGCATACTCGCCAGCACCGAGACTTTGGCTGCCGGTGGCCAGGTTGAAGTTAATGCTGACCCCCATGGTTTGGCTGGCAATAATCCAGGCCTGCAGGTGGTACCATTCACCAGTGGAGAAGCTCTGGTAAATACGAACCTCTTTGGTCCAGCCGCCACCGCTAACACTCAATTGGAAGAGGATGCTGCCTGATTCTTCAAGCAAAATTTGATATTCGTCAGGCTTGCTTACCAACACCTGGGTTCCTGCCAACGTCTCAGGTTTGAACCAGAAAGAAAAGAACAGGGGATAGTAAGAGCCCGGATTGAAGTCTATTGAAGAGGGGGCGCTGAACCAACCGCTGCCAGAGCCATACTCGTTGATTCTTCGCCCCCCGAGGCACATCCCGCTGACTGACCCGGCTGTGCCATGCGGGTTAAAGTTCCCGGCACTGCTTCCCCCCATGATATTGATCAGTCCGTCCCCTGAGCTCGGCTCGTTGCAACGATAGTATGCTGAGGGCTCCGGAGGGTCCTCCAAGTCGCTGCTTGAAGATGCGGGTGTTTCATAGCTTGAAGAATACGGTCCCGTGCTCAGGCTTGACGAATACGGCCAGCCGTAGCTGCTGCTGGAAGGTATCCCCACCGAGCTTGAGGATGACTCGACGGAGCTGCTGCTGGACCATACCCCTTCGCTGGAAGACGACTCAGCCGGCCCGGCCACTCTTTCCTCAATGCATTTCCATTGGTCGTTGTAGTAGTAGTGGCGCAGCTCTGCCGCACCCAGCTTCATCACCCGCCTGGACAGGCCATCGTAGGCATGTTGTGAAATGGGGGTGCCGTTCTCCTGCTTCACAGTCATCAGGCGGTTCCAAGCATCCCATACGAGTGCCTGCGGTGTGCTCCAGGACCCGGCTGCATCTGGCGGAATCAGAAGGGTGTTACCTGCGGGGTCATAGAGTATGCCTTCGCTGTTGCCGTCAATCTGGGTGATCTGGTTGTCGCGATTATGAACTCGGGTTTGGTCCAGGAGCACATCGCCATCCTCCATTTGCCGCCAGCGCCGCCAGTTGCCGGTTGCGTCATAATCCCAGTTTTCTGCCCTCGCAGGAATACCTCCGATTGCAGTCTGGTTGATGTTAAGCGTCCCTAACGCCCCGCTTTTGACTTGTGATAATCCGTCATAGATCCAGGCCTGATCCTGCCCTCCAAGCAGTGCAGCTAGGTTGCGCCTCCACGTCCGGTTGCTCACCCGGTTAAAGCCATACTGGATGCGGTCCAGCACATTGGCATCGCCCTCCCCTTGAAGCCAGCGCATGTCCACGGTGCGGCCAAAGCGGTCGTAGCCATTGTAAGCGTCTCCCGCGTCACCGGCCGGGGCCAGGGCGGCTTTGCGGTAGCTCAGGCGGACTGAGGGCTGCGGATAGGCGATCTCCACGCAGCGGCCAGAACCTATGTAGGTATAGCGGCAGGTGTCTTCATCTTCACTGGCGGATTTCAGGGCACGGACTCGGCTAAGTTTGTCATCGACCTCGCCATCAGGACCGTAGTCATAGTCAAGGAGGCGCAGGCCGTCCGGGTAAATCATGTATTGTCGTCGGGCAGAGTTACTCCAGCCCGTCTCGTTTTTGTAGAGGACTGATGGCGTCTCAGGAGTGACCGGCCCGGAATGCGCCTGCCTATCTGCGGACAGGTTGGCCAGCTCATCATATTCAAAGGCGACTTCATTGAGCAGACTCCCTTGTCCGGGCACGGGGTCATTGTAACTGGTGACCGAGGCTCTGAGGAGCCGTTTGCTGTCATAAGCCGTCTGAAGACGGCGAACGGTGTCGTTGATGCCTGCGGCCAAAGCCGTAGCCCGGTCCTGGGTAGGTCGGCCCATTTGATCGTAATCATAGGCATGCACAGTGCCGTTAGGATCTTTCATCTCAATGATTTGTCCCTGACGGTTGTAACCGTATTGGATGCGCTGAGCACCCGAACTCAATTCCCCGCAAGCATACACCACTCCTGCCCCACTAGGAAAGATTTTAATTCGCAGCAAGTCGCTACGCGCCACTTTGGAATCAGCCAGAGTCGTACCAAATTCCCACCGGGTGACTTGGTCCCCTGTTTCTGCATTGCGCAATGTCAGGCGGGACAAGCCGCCATCCGGAGCGTAGGCGTATTGCGTGGTCCGGTTGGCATCGGGACTGTCTGCGCCCAAACCTGCCTTGAAGTTTTCCACAAGCCGGATTCGGCGGCCAGCCGCATCATTCTGCCAACGGGTTTCGATGCCGTCAGCCGTCACCGTAGTATTGGCTTCGCCATCTTCTTTGTAGTGGGTCGAACTGACCAGAACAACATCCGACCGGGCCGGCACTACATCCGGGCGGCTGAGCAGCATACCACCGTTCGTCCCGTAGTCTGCTGTCGCCACTGGTCTGCCCGCCCCGTCGAACCATTGGGCTTGATAGCTTCGCCGAGCTTTCGGTGACGGACCTTCAGGACCATGCAACGGTCCGTTCCCTATAGCGTCATCGAAGCGCTGCCACGACGTGGTCATGATCTCCTCCGATGCCTCGTTCCAGGTAGTGCGTATCTGTTCGACAACAACCAAATCCTCCAGTTCTGCTTCCACCCCGCGACTAAAGGCTCCGGTGCCAAATCCGAACATGGAAGCCCCTCCTGAACCGGGGCCATACCAGGAGAACTGGAAAGTCGTCGTGACCCCCGGTTCTCCGGCTTCCGGAAAGACTTCCTCTGAGGCCAGAGGATGAATGGACACGCCGTCCACCGTGTGGGTGACATAAGTGACTTTTCGGGTCATCACGTACACCCCGTCCTCACCTTTCTGGACGCCTTCCGACTCCAGATAACCAGCCACGGCCCCGTTTGTCGGGTTGGTCATGCCGTAGTAGGTTTTGATTTTGATCAGTCCCTGGTTGCTCTTGAGGTTGACCACCAGGTTGGGATTTTCTTCGTCTGGCTCTACGACGCCGGCGACGGCCGAAGGCCAGGCTCGAAGGTCCAGACGTCCTTCATCATTGTAATGAAAGTAGTTACACCATTGTTTTGCTCCGGCCTCTATCCGGTTGAGGATGGAACGACCTGCCCGGTTGGCAAATATGGTAATGATGGTGCCATCCGGATTGGTCTCGGTCGTTTTGGAGTACCAGGAATTGTAGTCTTCGTAGCCTGGATCGTCAGGGTTGGTCTGGTAGGCAAACAGGTAGGTGCGTCGTCCTCCGCGAAGGTCCTCCCGCACTACCCTTCGCGAAGCGTCGTAGCGGAAATGCTTGTCGGCGTAGGCTGCCCATTCGGTATCTGAAGAGCTCAGCGGATCGAGGCCCGAGGCAACCATTCGTGCGTAGCTCTCTGGCCCGAGTTCGTATTTGAGACCATGGGTGCAGCCGCCGGGTGCATTGGTCGTGTAGTAACGGTATGCTTGTCGGCGCAGCGTCTGCCAGGCTGAGGACAAGGTATTGTATTCACGGATGGTCACCTGCTGCAAATCGCGGCTTAATCCCCCGGCCTGCCCCTCGCTATAATACCGGTAGATGACCTGGCGAACTGGAACTCCGTTGATCTCCAGCGTGACACGCTCCAACTGGCCTGCATTGGGTCCGGCTTCATCGCCGAGATAGCTGTAAACAAAGTCGTTGTTTTGAGACCCGTCCGTCTGGTTCATTCGCACCATCTGGAAGAGCTCGTTGTACTGCATGGCGATTACCAGGCCACCGGCATCCACAAAACTTTGCAGCCTCCCTTGCAGCATTGCCGGGATTTCTACGCTGGTGTCAAAATACACGAAGCTCTGGCCTTCGGGTGTCGTCAAAACATAACGATGATTAATTTCATCGTGAACCAGGCTGTTCTTGAATCCGAACATGGGCAGCCATCCACCAAGACCATCGGGCTGGAACCACAGGCTGGAATTTGCCCCCCGTGTGGCAATTATGCAGTCACCGTTTTCACCGGCGTCGAATACCAGATTGGAAAGCTGGCGGACCAGCCAGAGATTGCCGTTCTGGGCCGGGCTTTCTCCTGCCAGCAGATTGCCGTATGATCGTGAATGCGCCCATCCGGCGAAGCCCCAGGTAGAAAGGTCAGTTTCCTCCAGGACTATCTGTCCGTTTGAATAACGAACAGGCCCCTGCGAAACCGGACAGGTTTCTTCGTCCCCCTCTGCCGGGCACTCGCAAGGAGGAGTGATGGTACCGCTATAGCTTTCGCTTGCCCAAGAATGAAAAGACGACGAGGAATCGTCTTCCGACGACGACGACCCCATGCTTGACGAACTGGGGAACATCAAGCTCGAAGAAAACGGCGGAATCGATTCAATTGAGCTGCTCGAACTGCTATCGGAACCGCTCGAGCTGGAACTCGAACTATAGCTGACGCTTTCCTCGACAGAAGATGAACTAGGATCCTCGCTGGAATTGCTAGAACGGAAGCTCGAACTGGAACTCTCGCTTTGGAGCTCTGAAGAGGAGCTCTGTGAGGCGGAGCTCATATCTTCGGAACTGAAGGGGATCGAACTTGATGAACTGGAACTCGACCCAGGTTCCTCAGAGCTCGGTTCCGAGGACGAAGATGTGCTGGGGGGCGCATAGGCCAGATACCTCATCACCTCACGGCCCAGATTGTCGTAGGTTAGAAGGGTTATCGCCTCACTTCCCGGTTTGATCTCCTTGATGAGATTGCCGTCTGAATCATACCATTTTTGTCCAACCAAGGCCACCCAGTTGCTGCCGTCTTCAGGATCTACCGCATACTTCTCCTCCCGGTAAATCCGGCCTTGATTGTCAAAATACCATCTCTGACGCCCGGTCAGATTTTCAGGCGCTACGGCCGTGTGATAGGTATCCACACCGGTGACACGGTCCAGGTTGTCGTAAAGGTTCCTCGAAATGAACAGATGACTGCCATCGCTGGTTAGCGTGTCCACTCTCCGCCCGCGAAAGTCATAGGTGTGTTCAACACTGCGGTCATTCTCAGAGTCGCTGTCTACAGGCTTTGTTTCTTTCGTCAGCAGACCATCCCCACCGCTTTGGCCGCCGTCGTACTCGTTTTCCAGAACGACCACCATGTTATTGCCGAGGGTTCCGCCCCCGGCTGGGTCCGTATCTGTGGCACCTGCATCACAGGTCCCGACCCACCGGCTAGTTACCAGATCGCGTGCGTCGAAAACGGTCCGCGAAATGGTTCCGCCAGGACTCACAACCCGGTTTTCCCTGCCCATGGAATCATAGCCATAACAGGTCTCGTTGAAATTGATGTTCCTCTCTCCGTCTCCGCTTTCAGGCAAGCAATGATAAACCCGGAGGGATAGCAACTGCCCCCACCCATCATAAATCTGCCGTGTCCATTTGTTCCATCGTTTGCGGGGGAAAGTCTCGGCATAAGACAGGGGGCCGGTGTCTGCGACACGGGTGGCCTCGATCTCGTCAGTGATACGCCCTGCATCATCGCGGCATGTGATTCTGACCGAGCCCACCGTCACAAACGTGTAATCTGGGCCGTCTCCTCGTGCATAACCGGTCGTTTTCAAGACCTGTCGCAAATCGTCCCGGTAAACGGTATAATCTACTTTTCGCACCATGAGGGCCTCCACCGTGGATTCGTCAACGCGCACCTGGGCCTCATGTACCGGACCAAACTCCCTCAAAACCCGCCCATGGTTGTCACACTCATAATCAGTCACAAGGTTTTGTTGACCATCTGAGAGCGCCTGCAAGGCCATCTCAGCTCCTGACTCTGGAGGAGGGCTGGCATCACTCACCCGCCTGACAACCGCCCCTGTCGCATTGTTGTAGCCGATCAGCGTGATATTCCCGCGCGGATTGATGGTCTCTGAACGGCGTCCGTAGGTATCCAGCGTCTCCTGCTTCTGATATTGCTCTCCAGTGCCGTTTTGTTCAGGTGGAACCACGGGCAACGAAGTCGCTTTCTCTTTTGGCTGGAAGGTCGGCGGCCCTTCACTGGAAAGGCTTGATGAGGAGGACTGCAGACTGGAGCTGCTTGAAGAATAGGGCAAAGATGAAGACGAATACGGAAGCGACGATGAAGAGTCGGGAATTGAAGACGACGAAGGAACTTCAGAGGACGATGATTGAGGCTCGGAAGAGGAGTAATAGACTTCGGAAGAAGAGCTCATGGTCTGGTCAGATGGATAGGTGAAAGTGGGCTAGGGTCGTTTACTTGACGAAGTAGGTGAGCATCAGCGAATTGCGCTGCTCTCCGGGGCCAATCGGAACATCCGTTCCGTGATAGCTCTTTTTGTTAACCACGAACGCATGGCCTGCCCCTGGCAGGAAGTCCATCTGTCGGACCTTAACCTTTTGGGCACCAGAAACGCAATAGTAGGTGGTCCCCCAATCTTTCGCTCCCCCCCCCCGAGGAGGCAGGTAAAACTGAACCGCGATGGCCTTTTGGAGGATGTCGGAATGAATTCCGATTTTGTCGCCTTCCAGGTGCCGGACCAGTTCCAGTTTAGGCTGTAGAACCAAGGTGTTAAAATCCTTGCCGAACCGCTGGTGCAAGGCATTTCTGAAAACGGTCCTAAAAGCCTGCTCAACCTGACGGTTCAGCAACACAGCGCGAACTGCGGACCATACGGCTTGCTGTTTGGCCGTGAGCCCGGCAATCTCCTGCCCGGAAAAGGCAAAGCGCAGCCTGGCATAGGTGCCATCGTTGCGCAGTGCATCTGCATGTTGAAGTTCATGATAGTGTTTGCTGTCAGGCAAATGTTCCATCAGCTCCCCGTAGGTCTGGTCGGCAAAGCAGTGACGAAGCTCCAGGTGATCAAAGGGGTCTGACTGCAGAGGGCAGCGTCGTACGACATTGGTAAGATGCTGCAGCATCTGAGTTTGATCGAGCAGGCCTTTCAACTGCGGCAGATTGCTAACCGCTACGACTGTCTTCGCCGCAGTCTCAGCCTTCTTGGGAGGGGCATTTTTGTGAAGCGGAGTCTGCTTTTTTTGCGACGCCTCTTTCTGAGCTTTGTAGCGGTCCACATACATTCCTTCGGTAGTGGCGCTGCAGTCAACTTCAGCGAGCCTCAATTCCTCATCCAGGTCAGCCATTGGAAAGGCTTCCAATTGGCTCCGAGGATTGCAGTTAAATACCCGGAATCCTGACGCCAGAAAATGTGGCTGCAATTCCTCGAAAAAGCCCCTGAGAATGCGGTAGCTGTTGAGGTTGTTGTTGATCGCGTGGTTCGTCCTTCCCTCGGCGAACCAATAACGGTTCTTCTCATCCATATGGAAGTCGCAGCCCAACAAACAGACTTTGCGAAAACCCAGCAGGAAAGCGATTCTAAGTGCTGCAAGCATGACCGACCGCCCCCCGCCCCGCTTGGAGTGGTTTCCCCAGTTGATGGTGTCCTCATGCAGCCATTGTTCTGCGTGGAAGGCTTCGTTCCGGCGGTAACCAAACACACTGGGAAAATCTTTGACCCGCCAGTCTGAAAACCTGTTTTCCTTCACATCCCAGATTGGCTTCTCAAAGTGCGACATCGGGATAACCTTGGTGATCGTCGGGTCAGCCCAAATGGACCGTAAAAAGCGTGTTGGATCATCCACCGAAGTCCAGAAGTTCGGACGGAAGGCATGCGCACCGTTATTGACCCCCATGGTGCAAATGCCCTGTCTTTTCAGACGCGACCAGTCAAAACCCGCAAGGCTTCCTCCATTGAGAACCAGAAAGAGGGTCTGGCCGGCGTAGAGATCCACCAAGTCCGCATTCATGCCATTGCTCCTGAAAAACATGGGCGTGTTCCGGACACGGCTGGTGGCTAGAGCCCCTGTGCCCCGTTCGCCATTCCATTGCAGGGTATTAAAATCGTTCCGGTCAACAAACTCGTCCTTGGAATGACCATTTCTGCCCGGGTGACGCGTGATGATCTCCAGATCAAATCCAGCAGCCAGATCAATCCGGTTTTGGAGAAGCCTGCGGCCCAGCTCACTGGCCGGGTTGCCGACTTCGATCATCCGCCCGGACTGCCGGACTCTGGCCAGCACCTCCCGGCCATGGCAGCTGCGGATAGAATCCAACAGTTGGGGTTCATCATTCTGCCAGCGGACATTTTTCCAACGTAAGATGTGACTATTGTAAGAGGGGTCCATAATGTCTGTCGAAAGCTACTTCCGCTGCGCCATGAATTCGATGTGGCAGACGGCACCCCGTCTGGTCTGGTCCACCGAGCCAGGAAGCGAGGGATCAAAATTGTCGTCGCAAAGACCTGCATAACGGACGCTCAGTCGGTCTGAAAGCGGCCCTCGAAGTAGGTCCAGAACGTTAAAAAGGGGGACGCTCGGATCGGAATCCCGTTGAAGTGAAAATGCGGTTCTGTGAAAGCGGTTTCGGATTCCTTGGCCGCCTTCATACAGGTCATAGTCCGGAACCGTAATGTAGAGATAGCCGTCTTTTTTGACCACCTCGGCCCACCGCTTCAAAACTTTCACAGGATCATTCAGATGCTCCAGGCAGTGGGACGAATAGACATAATCAAGGGAGGATGACGGAACCCCTTCAAGCTTCGCCGCATCTCCATCTCCGTTCTTTTGGTCCCACGGACGGCAGGACCCGGCAACGGGCCGGAACGGGTCATCACCAGCCCCTATGTCGAGTCCCTGCCCAACGAGTTTCTGAAGGTGACCCTGCGTAAACCGGCGGGCCGAACATTTGGAGGTTTCCCAGCTCATGAGTTTTGAATCAGTTGAAGGGCCAGATCAGCAATGTCTTCCGGCGCAAACCGGTCTATGCAGACTCCCTCTTCTTGCGGGCACTCGTCGTGTTGCCTCACCCGGCATTTCCTTCCGCCACATGGCCAATCCTTTTCCACAATATGAGTGCGGTCATAAATGTTCCAAAAGGCCGAACGGTGAATTCCTGTTTGAAGAATGAGGGCCTGACGATGCACCCCGGACACCAGATGTGTGGGGCCTGTTTCGACTCCAATGTACAGCTTGGCGGACTCAACTAGCGCCAGCAATTCCGGAAGCTTGAATGCGTGGCCCTGCCCGCTTGTTTTAGAGATATTGAGCACTGACAGCCCTCTCCTTTTAAGGGCATCCTCCAGTTCTCCGCCACGTCTATACGCCCGCACCGGTTTCCACCCGCCTGCGTCAGGAGAAAGTACAACATCCCAGGTTTCCTTTGCCTTCGGCAGGCGATGGACTTGCAGCCCCCCGCATGGCAGCGGCAATTGATGAACCCCGAACTCCTCAAGGCATTGGAACACCGTGTTCAGCTCGCGATGAATTTCGTAACGGAAATCAATGATGAAGTCGAAGGGATGCTTCTGACCCATATAATCCAGCCCTCCCTCATAGCCCCGTGCGGCAGGTTGGGTGGGAAGAGGGTATCCTCTCAGGTCCGGCTGATACTTGTAGCAAGGAACCCCCTTCAGTATTCTCGGAAAATCGCGGTCATAGGGGTTGTGGCGGCATCCGTACCAGACATCAAGGTTGAATTGGTCTCGCAGGATACGGCAGCAAATGGCGTTCATGGCCATGTCCCCCAGCCCGGGTTTCCGGGTCCAGAGCAGGATCCGCTTGTTCTTGAAGAATCCAAGGGAGTGATGACCCGAGCGATTGGGAAGGCCAACGCTCTGCGAAAACTGCCGTCTGTCCCTGTGAATCTCATCCTGAGACCGCCATAGAACTGGAGAAACGCAATTCATTTTATTCTTAATATGGTGAGGATATATTTTATTATCGATAAGCATACAACATTAAATTTCCTGGGTCATCTGACACAATAAAATCATATTTTCAAACCTACTAAGAATCAGGGTTTTACGGGTGTTTAAGCGTGCGTGATGTATCGTAAATATTTGCATACCCAAACGTCAGCTCACTGTAAAAAACCCCTTATGCTTGGCCACAGCCACGTCGAAATGGAGGGAAACTGTCTGGACGCAGCCCATGCGATCCCTGGAGCCGGGCGTTGAATGAGCCGGGGTACGAAATCGCCCTGTCAGTATAACTTCTCTACGAGAGCGGTGGAGATTGGGGGATTGTCCCTGGTCATGGGACAATCCTCCAGCTTTCTCAGAAGAACTGAATTCCGATGTCTAGTACATCGACTAGCCTCATATCGGACCGCCTCAATCAATCCGTATCATCCATTAATTTACACTGCGGGACTTGGAACACACCGTTCCATATCAACGAGTTCCTTCCGAAGCAGCTTTGCAAAAGTGATCCCAGCATCGCACCACAGCTTGCTGGATTTGTTCTTACTGAAAAGTGATTCTGCTGCCTCGGGTTCAAAGAGTCTGTCAGCAATAACCACGCAGCCATCCTCCTTCACACACTCCTCGCCCCACACAAACCCCTCTTTAGGATTCAGAGGCCAGAGGAGGGCCGGAACGAACTTCTCCAAATAACGTCTGCATTTCGCTGTCTCGCTCCCAACCCCCATCTCGATAAATTGGGTGAGTGCATGGCGAATTTCCACATCGGAAGCGCGCCTGGCTTTCTTGAAGATCATTGAGATCAGACGATCTTTGGAAGATCGTTCTGCACGCTCCAAAAGTCGGTCAAGCGCCACGGTATATTTCTGCCCAGGCTTACCGCGTGATTCATAGGTTTCTTTTGCCTCTACAAAAATGCCTTTCTCCTGAGCTACTAGAACAAGCGCTAAGCCGGAGATCATTCCCATGGCTTTCAAAAGACCAATTCCATAAGGTTTCGAGGTAATGTCCCTGATGGCCGGGGAAACTTCCCAGATTACTGATGCCACCTTAGGTTTCTGATCGAAGGCTCCAAGGAGCTTTGTGATAAATTCAAGATTCTTGTCAATGAGTTGCGACTGTGCCGAAAAGCGCTCTTGCATGCGGTTGATGGCATTTGCAAAGACCGATTTTGCCGCTGAAGAATCTGAGTGCTCGCCTACCGGTTTATGGGGGTTCCCCACCAACGCTGTAGCTTTGTCTGAATTGAACGGAACAGAAAACTTTTCATCCGCCAGCAGATGTCGTTGGATCCGATATGTCGGGCTCAGACCTTCTGCGACTAACTTGTAAAGCGAAGTCACGGTCACAAATGGCAGACTTAATGGGGCAGGTTTCGTGTGTGGTGTTTGAGCCATGTCAATCTAATAATTGAAATATTTTGCTTGTCAAATCGCCATCCTTAAGCGCCGATCTTAGCCCTTCTTTCTTGGGTTATATCTCTATTTTTCGAACCTTCACCAAGCGGCCATTTGGCTGCCCAATTTGGCGTTTGAGAGATACAACATCACGGATCATTTGGTGATTTCGATTGTATTGCATCTTGTTAGACTCAGCCCTTAAAGGCCTGCTGGAATGGTGACAATGATACGTCCGATATTGAGGTGCTCCTCAAAATGAACATCGGACATGAGGCTTGTGAATGAAGCGACATCGATACTGACCTCGTGACACAACCAACACGGGATAACAAACAGTATAACACATTGCATAACTACCTCGCATCATGACAACGAACGTAAACATTAATAACCATGAATCGGTGCCTGAAACCCAGGCTTCGTCAGAACCTGCAGCGCCAACTGCTCCGCCGTTCACTCCCAACGATACTGAAGGCATCATCGGGACACCCAGTCAGATCAAGCACCTACGGGCCCAAATAAGCACCAAAAGGGCATACATCTCATCGGTGGTTCAGACTCATGCGGGCCAGATTATCGAAGCTGCTGGTGGTGTGAAGTTGCTGGCAGCAGTGTCGGTGTTCGAACTCCTCAAGAAGCTCGGGCATCCGCTGCCGTCTAGCAATGCCATTGCTCTCGGAGACGTCCTTGGACATGAAGGCCTTAAACTTCCAAGGATTTTCTGTCTGAGGAAGCGCCGCTACGCGCTCCATCTCACGGACAGCTCTGATGCAGAGAAAATCAAGTTCCAGAATTGGCTGGATAATCTCAACAACGACGAGCTCAAAACGCTGCTTTTTGGCTGAAATCATTAACCAGGCAGGCGGTCATCGCTGGCCGCCTGCCCTACTTCTAGCCTACCTTATGTCCGACTTTAAACCGAAAACTCCACGAATTGAGCAATACCTGGCGAACGCCGAGAGGCTTCTCAATTCTTCCCAAAGGCTCGATACGGAGGCGCTCATTCAGCGGTCTCCGGTACCGATTCCTGACGATCCCGCCGAGCAGTTTGCCCTGACGGTTCAGAATCTTTTCCAGGCCGATGAGATTGTGGAATTAAAAGCTGCTCGTCCGAAGTTTGGAGCCTCTAAAAATGTTCCCAGTGGACCGGATCTTCGCCGTCGTGCCGAGGATTGGATTCAGATTGCCCAGTCTGGGTCTCTGGAAGCCATCCTTGGCGAGCACCAGGGTGCTTTCATGCGGATCAACCCCGTCAAAGGAAACCGAAGTGCTTCTATGACGTGGTCGTGCAGGTAGCCATTATCCGCCCCGGACCCATTGTCGGGAAAATGGTTCACCCCTATCTTGATCGCCGCAATGGGAAGCAGCCTGTCGATTACATTCACCCCAGCTTTGAGCCGGTTCTTAGCCGCACTTTGGGGGTTCCTCTTTTTCAAGAGCAAGTGCTTAAAATGGCGATGGTCATTGCCGACTTTAACGGTTCAGAGGCTGAAGAGCTTCGTCGCGCCATGAGCTTTCACCGCAGTGAAGAGCGGATGCAAAGGGCGCTGGGGAAGCTACGGGCGGCGATGACTAAAAGAGAGGTGACCCACGATGTGCAGGAGCGAATTGTTAACAGCATCCAGTCATTTGCGCTGTACGGTTTCCCGGAAAGCCACGCCATTAGTTTCGCACTGCTGGCTTATGCCAGTGTGTGGCTGAAGGTGCATCGTGGTCCGGAATTTTATGCGGCGCTTTTGAACTGCCAGCCGATGGGTTTTTATTCAAGTGCAACTCTGGTTCATGACGCCAAGCATCACGGCCTGAAAATCCTTCCGGTCTGTGCTGTAAACTCCGAAGTAAAATGCACGGTCGTGGATGACAAAACCATTCGCCTTGGCCTTAACCAGTTGAAGGGAATTGACCGAACCGCGCTGCTCTCAATGGTGGCCGTCCGCTGCCAAGCAGCCTGGAAAGACCTGGATGACTTGCTGACGCGCTGTTCGCTTCCAAAAGACGCACGCAGGGCACTTGCCAAAGCTGGAGCGTTCAATGCCCTCGGGCACCACCGCAGAAGCGCACTTTGGCGTTCTGAAGCTGAAGTGCATCACGATTTATTTTTTGGCGTTGAAACCAACGAGGGGGACTCACCTTTAGCCATGATGAAACCGGAGGAGCGACTTGAGGCCGATTACCAAACCACCAGGATGACGGTGGGGCCGCATCCGATGCTTTTGGTTAGGGCAGCCATCCCTCAGGCCATCAAAGCCATCAATCTGCCCTTTATGCGTCACGGCCAAGGAGTCACTTTGATTGGCATGGTTATCTGCCGCCAGCGTCCCGGAACCGCAAAAGGACACTGCTTTATTAGCCTGGAAGACGAGACGGGCATTTCTAACGCTTTTGTACCCAGTGCCTTGTTTGAGGCAAAACGGCTGATCATTACCCAGGAGCCTTTTCTGGAAATACGAGGCATGCTTCAGCATTCGGAGGGTGTGATTACGCTTCTGGCGGGCACTGTTTTGCCGTTCCGCTACCCTGCCATAAGCTCGCAGGTGCAATCACATGATTTCAGGTGAGCAGGTTATTTAAGCTTTGATGAGGAAGATTTTCGATGTGCGGGCGCGGAGTCCAACGCCTTTGACCGGCGCTAGTCGTGGGACGACATGGAAGAGCGCCGGTCTGGCATGAATATAGTGTACTGACTTTTAGGTGTGATGGTGTCCGCAGGTGATCGCCTACATACCGCAAGGTTCAGTGGTGGGTGCCTCAGGGCACCTCAGCAGAGGCTGACTTCTCACCTTTCACCTTGGCAGTTTGAGTGAAAGCCTCACGGTGTCTTCGCGGGGGGGGGGCTGGCTGCTTTACACGCGTAAGGGTATCGTGAGCGTGCTGTCTTTTCACGGTGACATCCTGGCGCTGGCCCGTTTGCTCCCCCCCTTTCTTGGGGGGGGGGAGTTGGGGCAGTTTCACGCACTCTTTTTCCACACTCTTTTTCGTCACTTTTCTCGTTCTAACACTCTCCTTAAAAAGGTGCCTTTCTACCTCCCCCACGTCCCCCACCTTTCTTTCTCTCAAACCTCCCCCGGAGGGGGTTGTTGTGTGTGGGGGGGGATAGCGCAAAACGAAAAAAGCGGCCGTGTCCCGCAAGAAGAACACGGCCGCCACGGATGTCGTTTAATCCTCTTCGATCTCCTGGAATTTCCCCTGAAAAACGTGCTGTGAAGCCGTTTGCTTTTTGGCGGCATAGTTTTTCAGGGCTTCTGCTTTTGAAGGCCCTCCCTTCTTCGTTTTTGGCTCAAAGTAGATCCGCCAACGACGATTACCGTTAACCTTGGTACCACGCTCCACAATGTCTGGATAGTTATCGGCGAGGGCTTTGATCAAAAGGCCAGCCGAGTGACGATTGCGGAATTCTCGCCTCCAACCCTGGTCGGCTGGCAGGGACTGAACAAGCACCTCAAAGTCCTTGGAATATCCTTCCCAGCACCACCTCTCCTTCTGAGGATCTTCTTCGCCTCCCAGCACCGACATTTTGCCCGCAACGAGAGGCTGGTCCTCCTCCACATAATGTTCACGCAGGCAGCGCAGCAGTTCTCGGTTCGTGTCGGAATTTGAAAGTTCTTCCAGGAGGTCCGCATCCTGGAAAGCCTTCACCCCATACCGACCGTCGGTGATCGCCTCGGGAATCTGGAATTCGTGGAGCAGATAGTAAACGAAAGCTGGCAGGGCCAGCTTGTATCGGTTCATCCAGGCGTCCCGCTCTTCGTCGTTGCGGATCGCTGATACTTCCTGGGAACTGTAAGCACAGAGCAGTGCGTATTTGTCCAGGAAATCAGGCTCAGGAGCTGGGAAAACCGCCAGCGAATCTCGATTACCGAGCATCAGAACGCGCTGAAAGGTCGGAGCCGAGAATGCTTGCCTGAATTTCGGATGGAAACGCCGATTGGGAACCACCAGGAATTCTTTAATGTGCTTGGCAAGTTTGTGACGAGCATCGGCACGAACTGATTCAGCGCTGTCGTCCATCACCAGGAAGACGGAATGAGCGAGTTCGCCCTGAAAATCCGCAGCGCCGGACATGGCAGGGAAGGGATTTTGGATGGTCCCACCAAATAGCTCTGAAAACAGTGTCACAAAGAGGGTTTTGCCCGCCCCAGGAGGTCCGACAATCGCCAGCAACTGAGACGGCCGTAAGCGGGCTTTTTCAACGCCCACTTTCAAACAACGCAGCCCGTCTGAGACAGCAATTTTCAGCCACGATAAGACATAATCGTACTGCTCGGGACGCCTGCCCAAGAAATCCCAGAGATAGGACAGAAGCGGAGTTGGATCGCCTTTTTCTGGAATGACCATTTTGAAATCCTTTGTAACGAGGCAACGAGTGCCATCCTTGAATTTGGTTAAACCGATGGGGTGCCCTGCCAGAGGCATCACCTGATCCACACCATTTTTGGTAATGATAGCGGCTCGCAGTGCCTCAATCGCGGCGTGTGCATCCTTCTTTGGAATCTCAAGGCCGACTGCGCGCACGGCGGCCTCAAATCCCTGCCAAGGCACAGTACCAAAATTTCCGTCGCTCTGCGGAAAGTGAAATTTGCTATCACTTGAGGAGTAGAAGATCTGGACGTTGGCAGTGTGTTTTTCAGCGTAGGCTTTGAGGTCCTGGGGCGGAGCAAGACCTACAGTTTCCAATTGTTTTTGAAGGCTCACGATAAGAGATGGATGTTCCATAGAATGGTTCAGTGTTCAGCGATTGGGTTGAAGTCAGGGGTGGGATTTAGGTAAAGGAGCCGTTGGCGTTGCGCGGTCTGGCCGTTCTCACGACGCCAAATGCCAGGCACGCGGCTCAATCTCGACGGATTGCCCGTTGAGGGGTCGAATCCGAAATACAGCCGCAGGGTTTTATGGATCTCTTGGGCCTTGTGCGCGTACTCTTCAGCGTTGCTGGCAGAGAGTTTCACCCAGCCGTGGATGCTATTACCGCCTGATGCCACGATGACACAGATGGGAAGCGCAAGCGCAGCCAGCAAACAGACCTGGACGGCCAGAGGAAACGCATCATGCTCAATGAGAAGATGGTCAAACCGGGCAATGTCGCTGTCCTTGGTCACGCCTTGCGCGCCGCTGCCTGGCCCGGTTCATGCGCGGCAGCGTCGCCATCTGTGCTCGGCTCTCTATCTGGAAAACGCCGACCGTGTCTGCCCGTTGCATCATCTCAAATGTTTGAGGGTCATCTTTGGGGATGTTCGCCAAATCAACAGGCCTGCCCCGTGATTGAGAAGTTGCCAGCGTTTCTTCAATGGCTGCCATCATGCCAAGGCCAAGCAAATCGACTTTAATGATCCCAAGATCTTCACAGTCGTCCTTATCCCACTGAACGACAACGCGCCCCGGCATGGAAGCAGGCTCAAGCGGCACGATGCTATCAAGTCCACTTGTGCACAGGACCATGCCTCCGCTGTGCTGACCAAGATGGCGAGGGAGTCCGAGCACTTGCTGGTAAAGAGTGAGAAAGGCTTTGAGCCTGGGATGCTGGTCTGATACACCCGCCCGTTTCAGATGGTCTTCAAGCTTGAGCGTATGGGGAAAATCACCGTTGGCAAAAAGACTGCTGAAACGAGTGATAACATCACTGGGAAGATCCAAGACTTTTCCCATTTCGCGCATCGCACTTTTACCTCGGTAAGTGATGACATTGGCCGTCATCGCTGCGCCATACGGGGCAAATCGGCGATACACTTCCTGGATCACTTGTTCGCGTTTCTCCCCACTCGGTAAATCCAGATCAATGTCGGGCCACCCTTCTCGCCCCTCGCTTAGAAATCTCTCAAAGAGCAGCTTTCCGGCAATGGGATCCACGTTGGTTATGCCAAGGGAAAAGCAAACCGCACTGTTAGCAGCGCTGCCCCGTCCTTGGACCAAAATGCCCTGGCTCCTACACCAGCGCACAATGTCCCACACAACCAAGAAATAACCGCTAAATCCCAGCTTCTTAATGAGCGAGAGTTCATGCTCTAGCTGCCTTTTGACCTCAATAGTCAGCTTCGGAAATCGGTTCTGGGCTCCGGCAAAAGTCAGTTCGCGCAAAAAGGATTCCTGGTCATGCCCAGGCGGCGTGTCATAACGGGGAAACTCATACCCGAGGTTTTCCAGGCCGAACTCCACGCTCTGGATGACTCGCTCTGTCTCCGTCAGAGCTTGGGGGAAATCGGCGAACAATCCTGCCATCTGAGCAGCCGATTTGAGATAAGCCTCGGCATTCGGAGCAAGGTGCCGCCCAGCTGCATCAAGGTGCGTGTGATGTCTCAGGCAGGTAAAGGCGTCATGAAGCCCCCGCTTGTCAGGAGTAGCAAAAAGCGGCGCGTTTGACGCAATCACAGGCAATTTTAAGTGACTGGCTAGATCAACGATTTGCTTTAACTGCTTTTCTTCATCCCGCAGTCGTCGCCGATGAATTTCCAGATAGACATGGTGGGGACCAAAAATCTCACAAAGACGCCTGACCACATCAGCGGGTTCGCCTTTACCTTGATTGTTTAAGGCATGATGAAGGAGGCCTTCCTTATCGCCAGTTAACGCGGTTAACCCCTGCCCATAAGTCGCGAGGTTTTCCCAACTCACACGGCTTTGTCCCTTGAGCGCCGACAGCTTTGACCGCGTCAGCATGCGGGAGAGGTTCTGGTAGCCTTCACGGGTCCGCACGATTACAGGCAAAACACACCCGCACTCCAAAGTTAACTCAGCTCCCACCACCGCTTTCAAGCCAAGTTCCTTGGCCTTTTGGTGAGCCCGAGCTGAGCCGTATAATCCATCACGATCCGTGAGAACAAGATGACTCATCCCAAGCTCGGCGGCCCTCACGATCATTTCCTCGGGTGAGGAAGCTCCCCGCAGAAAGCTAAAAGCGCTGCGGGCATGAAGTTCATAAAATGGACTCTGGAGTTTAGGCATAACGTCCCTCCAGCCTCCAGGCCCTGTTTTCGCGGACCAGCCGGTATAAGCACCCGTCTTGTGACGCTATGTCCCAGATTTCCGCTTCCCAGGCATGCAGTTCATCCCACCAATGACCCGACAAGAGCCAAGGCCCACGACAGTCGATGACTTGGAATGAATGGCGTTGGCTTTTAACGCTTGCCGGTCGGCTCCGACGAAACCCCACCTCTGCTAACCATGGAGGCCGGAACCGCATCAGCGGCAGACCAGATTTTGGGTTAACCGACAGAGCGTCAACTGCCCCTGCTTGTTCAAGAAATGAAACCAGCTTGAAAGCGTCTGGCCGGTGGGTCGGCAGCAGTTCCCCACGCCCGACCCGACCGCGTCCCAGCAAAGCTTCCAGGGCAGAAAGAGTTTCAGAAAACTTATTGGGGTCACGCAGTCCCCGCTCAAAAAGAAGGTCTTGAGCGGCGACCGGTTCCGTTGCGATCACCTCCAACTCCGCAAATATGATAGGGGCCGAAGACTTGACTCCTTCCAAGTGGGTTTCCAGAACACGCAAAAGAACTGCCACATCGCGAGTGGGTTCCGCGATACGCAGAGTCGTTTGATGGGATGAGCCGTCATCAAAACGGAGCTCTAGGTGAACAAAAGCCGTCACTTTCCAAGCCAGACTAAGCTCTGAGCATAGCGGAACGGCCAGCTCACGCAGCAGACCCAACAGAGGCTCAAGCGTTTCAATGCCATTATCCAGCTCAATGCTTTTTTTGTATTGGATCCTCGGCCTAACAAGTTTTAAAATTCTCTCTCTTCCGCCTCGTGCCAGATCCCACAGTTCAAGCCCCGGGGCCCCGAGGCGTTCACCCACTGCGAGTCTCTTCAGCGCGGTCAGTTCACCCAGAGTATGAATGCCCCACAAGCGTAGCGTCTCTTGCAAACCAGGATGAGGAGCCAGCACAGACAGAGGCAGTTCCAGAAAGGCCGCCTTTTCCTCTCCAACCGACCCACGGATGACCTTCACAGGAAAGGCGACATGCGAAGCCAGTAAGGCTAAATCAGCTGTTTCGGCCAGCCCTATGCACAATTCGTATCCTCGCTCCCGCATGTCCTGATGCATAAGCATCCCATGTTCAAACCATGTGGGAGTTTGGAATCGGTATGCCCTTCGCAGGTCCAGCAAACAGACTCCAGGCTGCGTTGACTCAAAGTCAGCTGTCCAGGTTTCTGCGGACTGTAACAGGACGTCTTGAAGCTGCTTTTCTGCGAACTCGCTGCGGCTCAAGCACTCAAGTTTTGGACATCTAGCCAAGCCCTGCGACGCTCTCATCCCAGTATGAACGCCTGCCTTTTCCGCCAATCGGCTGACGCAAAGGAGCGCATCATCTTTGCTTCCAGAATCCTTGTGCGGGTTACCATCCAAAACCGCTGCACAGGCGCGGGCAGGCACCTTGAGGGCTTGGAGCAAAAATTGGGGTAGTCTCCACGCAGCGAACATAGCTGTTGGAAAAGTTAAGTTAGCTTTGTAGGGACAAGTCGGTGTTGCCAACCCTGGGTGCCGTGTAACCGAAACCCCGTTGGCAGATAGGATTCAGTCCGCCTAGCAGGCCCGCCTGTTCTTCTTGAACATCATCCAGGCGAAAAGCTCCGCTGACCAACCAGCGCACGGCGGCACAACCGACGGCTTTGTGAGAAGTGAAAACCATCACCCCTGCGTGCGCCCTTTCAGCCAGCATCCGCAGTCGGTGCCAAACGCTCGATGACACACCCGAAAGCTGAGCGAGAGGCACCTGTCTTAAATCAAGCAGCACCGAAGAGAGATTGCCGTCTCTCAGCAACAGGTCTGTAGCCTTTAGGCTGTCTCCCACTCCGTGTCCCCGAAGCCACAACAGACGATTGCGTAATCCCAAAGGTATCGCAGCTAGATCCAGCGCGTCACTGGCATCTACAAACGCCACGGGCCCCACCGCCTGATTGCATATGTGCAGCAGCAAGAGTCCCGCACCGGCGACTTGGTTTGTCGCGACGATCTCAACCAAAGCTCCCGGAACCAGCTCCACGCCGCCGTTTACGTGGGAAGGACGGCTGAAATCTGTTTGCATGGCCGTAGGGAAGCGAGAAGCAACCAGAGCGCGAAGCTGATCAATTTGGGTGTTCATGAGTGTTCTTATGAACAGTTATTGAGTTTTCAGAAAGTGCAAGTACCGGATCAGTCTGCGTGGTTCCGGTTGTGGAAGAAGGGACGCGCAAGGGTGTCTCACCACTCCACCCTCTGCTTGCGCACGACTTCAAAAAGCGTGAGAGAGCTGCGATGACAGCTCCACAACTTCTCAGACGGCTTGATGCCATCGAAGGTTTTCTGGAACTAGGGGATGCCAAGGAGGCTCTGAGGCTTCTGCTGGAAATCCCTGAATGGGTGAGACTAAAAGACTGCCAGCTACTTCAAACTCACCTCAAGGTGCTCTTGACCCAGAAAGACTGGGCCGCCGCTTCTGAACTCGCCCGCTGTTTGGTGGGTGCCTTTCCCAGCAATGCTGAAGCATGGTACGGCCTTGCTGTAGCCGACCTAAACGCTGGGGCCGTCGAGACCGCCAAGGAGGCTCTCCGCAAAGCTTGTGAGCTGAACAGCGACCTAAAACTGCGTGCGCTGAGCGATCACAACCTGACCGCCCTCTGGTAATTGAGGGCAGTGAGCCGTCACAGAACTGCCGCCCTTGTCAATAAACCTGACAAGAGCCCCTTCACAGTGTGATGGCTGCGCGCAGACTGAAAATGCGCTGAGTGTGAAATCACCACCCATTTCCATTCCTGCCGGACCGGCGCTCTTCCATGTCGTCCCACGACTAGCGCCGGTCAAAGGCGTGAAGCCTTCTACCTGAAGCTTGCATGAGAGGCTCAGTGATAACAAATGAAAATTTCGTCCCTTCTCCCATCCACCTTTAATCCATTGGAAGCTTGGAACAAGCTTATCGATGGTTCGAGTATTGACGCTTCACACGGATTAAGTGATTTGTTCATTCTTACGATCATATACTTCGGTGGTGCATTTTTTATCTGGGTCTTGTTTTTCACCGCTCGTTCCTTGTGGCGGACGTTTCGCTACCGCCGTCGCTTGAGTGCTGTTAAAGATTATTCGACTGCTCGTGAGTCGCTGGGAGGAGACCGCCGATTCCCAAGGTTCCGGGAGTTTAATCATCACCTGGTGAATGTACCAAAGCTTGATGGTTCAGGAGGGATGATGCTGAGACGATCAGTTGACGCGGAAGAAATTTTCACCAATGACCGATTTGCGCCAGGGCTATCATCAAACAGAATTTTCCAAGTTTTACCGGGTATTTTGACAGGATTAGGCGTTCTGGGCACCTTTGTTGGGCTTCAGCTTGGCATTGGAGGGCTTGAACTGAACGATCTCAAAAAGCTTGAAACAAGCATAGTGCCGTTGATTCAAGGTTGCGCGGTCGCCTTCTCAACATCGGTGTGGGGTGTTGGGGTAAGCCTTCTCTTCAGTTTATTTGAAAAACTTCTGGAGGGATTTGCTGAGCGCGGAGTCAGAAAACTTCAGCAACGGGTGGACGAACTTGTTCCCCGCTATGTGCCGGAGGAAGCGATGGCAGAACTTGCAAGTTCCTCACGTAGTTCCGAGGAGATGCTAAAAGGCTTGGCCGTGGCAATTGGTGATGAAATGCAAAAGGCAATCGGACGGCTGGGGGCCGAAATCAAAGATGCAGTCGTTAATGCTACGAAAGAAGGACAGGGACCCTTAGCCGAACAGTCTGCTCAGCTTTTGTCGTCCGCCATAACAAATGAACTTGGCAAACTGAAGGAGACTATCGATGGAATGGGCCAGCGCTTCACAGATAATTTCAGCGCCGTAAGCAGTGAGCTCTCACGACAAGTGGAATCATTCGGTCCAACGGTTTCCTCATTAGCACAATCTGTGGCATCCACAGAATTAACTGTTTCAAACGCAGTGAACAAACTTAATGCCCATGAAACAGTTATGTCGAGCATGAGTGAAGCGTCTGAGAAGATCAGACAGGCAGCCGAATCATTTACCTCGATGAATAGCACCCTTGAGACCTCTGCGAGCCGGAACAAAGAAGCGGCAGAAGCCCAGCACGCAGCGGCTAACTCAAACCAGGAGGTTGCTACAAAATTCAGCGTAGTGGGTGAACGCCTCCCCGAAATGCGACAGACGATGGAGGACGCTGCGCGAGTAATTGGATCAATTGGAGCCCCCATAGCAGAGTTGCAAGTCTTGTTAGCGAAACAGCCCGAACTCCAGCAGCAGATTGAAGGTCAGCGAGCTGCATCAGAAGAGGAACGCAGCACAAGGCTCCTTAGCTTGTCGAAAGACCTCGCGGGAACAGTCGGAAAAGCGGTCGAGGAGTTCGCCAAGGTGGGGGATATCGCACAACAACTTGGTAAGGCATCATCCAGCCTAGAGGAAGCGAGCAACGAACTAGCAGTGTTCGGCCAGCAAGTGCTTCAGGCCAGTCAGGAACAACGATCAGCCTCGGAAGCGTCCCGCGACGCTGCTAATGCCAGTAAACAGACGACAGAAATGCTGAAACCACTACCTGGGGCATTCATAAATGCTTCCAGTGAATTGGAAATGGCTGGAAACAGTTTGCGGCAAGGTGCTGAATCGGCGGCGGTAACTTACGAGCGGCTGATTGACTTGCAAAGCCTCTGGTTTAAGGGGGCCGAAACTGGATTGACCGCACTTCGTGATAGAGTGAAAGATATAATTGCGTCCTACGGTGGCGCTATTGAAGGGCAGACTCAGAAATTGATGAATGATTGGACTAATAAGGTCGAGGAGTGCCTGAAGAGTTACTCTGCCCAGGTGGACGAACTAAAAGGAGGGCTGGAAGAATTGCAGGAAGCGATCAGCAACTTCAAACGAAAATCCTGAACATGTTCTCCCGCACCCGACGTACGAAGCAAACTCCAAGTGAGGAGAACCCTTTTGTTCTCTCCTTTTCAGACCTGATGGCAGGTTTGCTTGCCATCTTTATCCTTGCGCTCATAGTCACCATGCTGGAGCTGCAGAAGCGGAAGGAGGAACTGTTGCGAGAACAGGAGAAAATCAAGATTACGCTCGTGGAGTTGATTGGGAGCCTTCAAGAAATCCAAACAATCCAAACCGACATAGTGAGCGCTTTAGACGGGGTCAGTCAGCGTGAGCGCTCTTTAACAGCCATGCTAGAAGGGATTCAAGATGACCTGAAAGAGCGGGGTGTTAAGGTCATTGTGGCGGAGAATGGCAGCGTGCTTCGAATTCCAGAACAGGGTCTTAGCTTTGCTTCGGGGAAATATGACATTCCACCCCTTTCGGAACGGAACGCGACGGCTATTGGCCACGCACTGGCTCATGCCCTTGAGCAAGAGGTCAATCGTCGGATGCTTGATACAGTCTTCATAGAAGGTCATACCGATGCCGTACCGAACACACGTGAAATGGGCAATTGGGGGCTCAGCACCTACAGAGCCATTTCTCTTTGGAATTATTGGACCTTAAAACCAGGTGAACTTTCGAAAATGAAAGATTTAAACAATTTGCCAATGGATCCGAGCCAACTCCCCCGTTCCCTGGTATCAGTCAGTGGTTATGCGGAGACACGATCAACTCATCCACCCGAAATAGCTTCCGTGATGAAACCAGATAGGCCTGAGGATCGCCGGATTGATATTCGTTTTACTCTTGCAGCGTCGGAGAAGAAGAATCTGGAAGACCTGCAGGGAGATTTGAAGACGATGAAAGCGAAGACTGATGCCTTGATTGAGAAACTCAAACTTTCTGATGACAATGCGCCTTGACCTGAATATTTCAGATCTCCCCCGGCCCAGTCTAAGTGACTCCTTACTTCGGCGGCCATTTTCTCGGCTAGATCAAATTAAAAAGCACAACGAAGAGCGCTGGGGGGTTGTCAGCACATCCCCAGTTTTTGAAGATCGAAAGGAAAAGTTACGGCGCAGACTTAAAGCAGCTCGACTCCCAATCGAAGAAATGGAGAAGATTCGGGCGACCGAAGTTGGTTGGCAGCGTTTGCTGCTAAGTCTTTACATTGAATCAAATGGGCAAAGTTGGCTGCCGCCATTCAACGATGCTGTTGCAGCGAAATTGCTTGGAACTGATGGTTCAGGTTGGAATGCATCCCGTCGCAGGCAGGCAGTGAGTTTGTTTTTTGAACGATTTGAGTCATTGCCAGCCCTCTCCTTCCTCGCAAAGCAACTGCGTTCGGCATTTGCAGACGGCATTACTAACTTAGGTGTAAACGGAAGAATCTGGGGGCATCAAAGGAATTCCATTTTCCAAACTGACGGACCGGAGAGGATCGCCAAGGCTGCTAATAGAGGCGAGGCCTTGGAACAATTGATGGAGCGACACAATCTGCCCGCCAAAGGAGCTTATTCGGAAAAGTTGCGCCAAGTCTATTTGCTGGAAACCCTTAAACGTTGTGATCTCGGAGATGAACCCGATGTGTTTCAAGAAATTGAGAATAACCGAAAAGAACCCGCGATTGGTGCTCTTTTGCTGGGCGCAGCCGCTCTGCGCATTCTCGTATCCAGAGTTGAGACTGAGGGGCATCACCAGTGGCCTGATGCTTGGCGCAAATGGTTAGTGCGACTTGGATGCGATCCCCGGATGGGAAGACATACAGCAGAAGGGGCCAAGTGGTGGGGGTGGGCCACAAGTACACAATGGAATCTTGCGGTGCAGGGGGTCATTGGGTTGTCGCTTAAATTTTTCTTCGACTTCCTGGACGGAACCGTCTCAGCCCATCAATGGGAGGAGCGGAAAGAGTTTCTCCAGAGTCTATTCGATGCCGGAAAAATAATGGATGCTCGCCTGATTCTGAACCAACAGTGTATGCAGAGATTGCCTGCTAAGATGAGGGATCGATGGAACACTGCAAATCTGATTTCGACAACCTGGGACACCAGCATTATAGCTCTTAAATGCACTGATGATATGATTTTGCTGGAAGGAACCCATAGCTATGCTTTGCGGGGATTTCATCGAGCGTTCCCGGTTACGGGGTTTTGGGAAAGAACACAACAGCACTATGCTGATTCAGAGCTTAGAATCCCCGAACGACGTTGTCCTGTTTTCATTCGCCATATGGGGAACTGGCGACATAAACTGCTATGGGAACTGAGAAGCAAATATCACATCGAATGGAAAATCTGAAAATATGTCTCTTTTTGCCCCAAAAGTGACTTTCGTATGGTCCTCAAACGAGGAGGGGTTGGCCATTCGATTAGGCACTTCAAAGCTCTGGAAAAAGGCACAATTGCTAAAAGCTCCGCAAGACGTGCAACGCGGCTATCGCCGCATGCAGACGCTAGCTGAGTGCGGTGAAGCTGAAATTCGTGTGGTTGATGACGGTATATTCATTTCAACCTGTGATGCTGTTCGGTTGGATGAATCGACGCGTGAGCTGTTCCATCTCCCTATGCGCTGGCAAGGGGGAATGAGGTTGAAAACTGAGTCAACACCAAGTCTGCCTGGTTTCATAGCACGTTTGGGGCTAGTGGATGCTTTGATTGATGTCGTTTGGAATTGGAGATTGAGAGGGCCAATTTTGGAAATAGGTGACACTCATTATCTACCTTCTGCTGCGCAATTTGCCGCCTTGGCAGCCTTCAAACAGTGGCAGGATTGCCCAATCAAAGACGAAATCGCAAATCTTTCTCTGCTGGCTTCTTTAACAGAAGCACACGAAGAGGGTTGCCTCATTGATCTCGAAACATACCGCGAGCAGGGTATGAAAATTGTCCGGGCAGATGAGATTGCAGTAAATGCAACAGAAGATCCAGCAACTGGCGATCTGATTTTGTGTCCCTTACCGAAAGGGAACTTTCCAGAAGTCACTGTCGATGAGATGGACCAGCGCCTTGCACAGCTTGATGGCGAATCACCGCGCAAGGTGATCCGTGTGGGAAAATGCATTATATTGCTGGATGATCAGCAGACTTCAGTGGCTCGAGCAGTGAAGGCACGTTTGCGCGTGCCCCGAAATGCCAGGGAAGAGTTCGTGAAAAATTCCGCTTTATGGCTCAGTGACAATATCTTTCCAGATGTTCCCATAGAGTTTAGCCCTCGCGTTACAGGTATCGGCGAATGGAAGGGAGGATACATGGGTGCAGTGAACGGTGAACCCGAAGATTGGTTTGGAGCAAAGCCTGAACACTCAAAAGCAAAATCTGACCCAATCTCTGCCGAAGATGAAACAGACATTGACTACGATAGTGAAGCCGAGGATGAGCCAGCATCTCCGGGATGAGTGCCTTGAATCGGTTGCTCCAGTTGCATTTGGTCTCCCAGAAGAACCAGATTCTTCGCGCATCTAGACATTGCCACAGCGTTTGCTAATGACACTTGTCCTGCCTCATCAATGAAAAGGATGTCGAGAACGCCCACCCATTCCGGTATTGTGAAAAGCCAAGCGGTTCCGGCTACAATGCCAGCCGAGTATGCGACTCGCGCGTCTTTTGAGTGCTCAATATGGACCAGACGAGGATTGGCTACAAATACAGGGTCTTTGTCGTTATCCCCCACTTTAATGCCTTGTAACTGCTGACCGTGTTCTGTTAGGGCATCACCACATGCCTTGAGCAAATTAATCACTGCCTTATGGCTATTCGATGCAATGCCAACCTTCTTGCCAGCGGACACAAGGGCGGCGATAACCCTCGACGCTGTATAAGTTTTCCCGGTTCCAGGAGGACCCTGAATAACGAGACATTCACCCTGCATCGACGCGGTGAGTCGGATCGCGGCAGCCAACGTGTCTTCATCGGCTGCTTTGAGAGCAGGACCGACAGGCCTTCCCTGCAACAAGGAAACAGCGGCAAGCGGCAGAGATTTGGCAAGGTGTTGGGCGGCAACCGAAGCGATAGCCGCTGCTATCACATCCTGACTCACGTATTCATCTGGAAGAAGTGACCCAGTGGCGGGGAAAGCTCCGTTAAACTTCGAATTTATGCTACCGCTCCCAAGTTTGAGTCGAAGCACACCGGTTGTCAGATTCAATTCCACCAAATTGGGCTTTGCATCAAGATAGTGAGCGAACCTCACCTTTGACTTCTCACCGGCGGCAAGTTTGCATTCTTGGGACGCATCAAAACGATATTCCTGTATGAGTGACTTTTTGTCAGGCACTGCATCTCCGGAAGCGCTAACTCCTTGAATGCAACCTGGGTCGTCACGCAATTCTTCCGGTGTGGCTTTGGCACGATCAAACATGCGCCACCACATTGGCTTTTGCTCGCGTCTGTGAAAGTCAACAAGATCGGCGAGTGTTAGGGCAACCAAGCCTCCTAGCGATCTCAATCGTCGTATCGTTTCAAGTTTCGCCAAGATTTCAGGTGTGAGCGGCTGAGGAGCGGCGGCCTCAACGGTTGGGAAAGGCATTGTGTTTGAGATTCCGTAATCTCTGATCGCCTGACGCAGCCACTGGGTCAGCTCAGCTGTGGACCGGCAGTCATCCTCATTGTAATCCCGAATCCCAGCGAGAATGGTGCTTTGCTCCCACTGGCGACCTTCGCCACTCTCAATCCATCGAGCATATTGAACGATCGAATCAACAGCGGTCGCGACCTCTGTTGATCGTTTTTCGCGATAGAGACTTTCCACTTTTTTGATGGAATAGCTGTCCTCTCCGATCCGAATTCCGTGACTTACGATCTGGTACAGATCGACGAAAACATTATTGCGGAGCAAATTGTCCACCTCATCCTGGCGAGAATCGTGCCTGGTGCTAAGACGGCGAATTGCGCTCACTTCATATGCTGCATAATGATAAATGTGCAGCTCTGGATTTTGAAGCCACCGAGAATAAACCCAGTCAACGAACTGCTCGAACGCCAGTTTTTCTTCCACACGATCATGAGCCCACCAGTCGTGAAACTCCAGTTCGGTTCCCTGCGAAACCTTGGTGGATGCCCCGAAGAGATATTCCAGTCCACCTGCAACCAAGGGGAAACCCTCCATGTCGAAATACACATCTGCGAAATGAGGAGGAGGCAATTTTGCCAAACCTACAGGTTCACCGTTCTTGCCCCTACTGGGTAAAATCTCAAACCTTGGTTTCGCAGCCGGATTTATCTTTCTGTCGTCGAGTGTCTGCTTCTGGAGACGAGCCTGTGCAACCAACTTTTCCAGAGAATCGTCCGCGAGTTTCCGTACCGTTTGCCCACTGGACCCTGCCAGATCAGTGAGCGTCCGTATCCCCGCCATTTTTAACTTTTTGATCTGGCCTACACTGATACCTGCAACTCTCACGGGATGATCGCGCTCCGTGAAGAACCTTTCCGCATGAGAGGTCCATCGTCCATGGTCGCTCCGGCATCCTGCCTGTACCCTTTGACCATGACCCCTCGGAAGTATGAGGGGAGAAGAACATTTTTGTCTTCGGGCGTGAAGATGAACGTCTTCTGTGGCCCTATCCGAGCCAATGCAGCACCAAGCTCAAAAATTACGTTGTCGCGGGGGACTGCCTCACTTTCCCCCTTCCCTTCCTTGTGACGAATATCATCATCACCAAGCACGACAGCCGCGCAGTCGTAGCACATGAGTTTTTTCAAAAAGACCCAGAGCGGAATGGTGTTGTGCTCGTCAAACAAGCCCTCAGTCCAAAGTTCGGGAATAAATGCGTCCTGCAAGTTGTCCCTGATGCCTTCGGCCACCGGGAGAGATTTCTTGGACGAAAAGATGATAATGCTTGGTTTCATTGCGCGGGATAAGTGGTGTGAATGGAGGAGTCATCGCCAGGGTGCCCAGTTCCACGTCCGTACCAAACATCAGTTGCGAGCCAGATTTCAAAAAAAGCAAGCCAAGCCAGAGTCCATTTCATCACGGTGGATGCTAGGGCTAAATGTGGTGTCCATTTTCGCTCTCGTGGATCGTAAAGACACAGTTTCTGAGTGGCCTGATCATAACAATGAGGCAATCGCCTTTCGCCTGCCAAAGCCCGAAGATTCGGAGTCAAGACGACTACCGTTGGGTGCAATCCAAGGGTATAGTCCATGCGAACGCGGTAGTCTCTTGAACCTTCATGGGGCATGAGCAACCCTTCCCAGGTGATCGCGTTGCAGCACTGAAGAATCGTTCCTTGCGAGAAGATCGATCTGAGCGTGAATTGCTGAGCAGCAAGCGATAAAGGCTGCCGCTGGGGGATGCGTCGAAGAGTACTCATGGATTACCGAAGAACGTTGTTGGACGGATCGGAGTTAATGAAGCGGCCATAGCGGGAACTGCCGTCAATCTTAGATTGCCAGTGTCGTGCATGACACGCATCTCCCTCCCGATGTCGTCCGCAAGTGAAAGTCGCTGTGCTCCTGGAATCGTCGAATTGAGCACCTCAATTCGCGCGTCCAAGCCCATAGCGGCGGTGTTCATAAGCTTGGTTACTTGGCTGCTCAGGCTATCTGCCCAACGGGTGAAGCTACCGTATGTTTTGAGGGTCCACTTCTCCGCAAAGTTTTCCCTTCGATCATCAGCGGGATTCAGCACATGAAAGTGATAGATACCCGCCGTTTCAGTGACTCCCACCTCGTTTTTGAGTGTTGCCAAGACCTGGATAATGAAAGCGTTCAGTGAAGTGTGCTGAGCCAGAAGCGCCTTCTGATAAGCCTTTGCCGTGATGGTCGTCAGCAAGATTGAAGAAGGCCTGTTTTTATCGTCAACCGCATACCCCTCATTGCGGAAGTGCTTCACGAGTTGGATGAGACGAAGCAGAGGTGCCTTTTCGAAGCCTTGATCGGTTGGAAGCGGCTCGACCCGATCCGAACGGGTGTTTGCTGCTGCCGTTGCATTTTTTCGAACGATAGTCGCAGAAAGTGAGGTCAGTGTTGTAGGCAACTGAGCCGCAATTGATTTGAGCCAATGGTCGCAAAAGCCGATGGGATTTGAGGCGCTCCATGTTTTTAGGCTCTTATCAGGCACCCAAAGCATCGGCTCAGGTCGCGTCGAGTCGGGGATTGCTGGTGTGATGTCCAAATCATAGTCATTCGCAAATCTCAACCGAATGCATCTCGCCTTGGGCTCGCGCATGTTCTTGTAAACACCATGCTCACCAAGAGCGTTCCAGACCAACTGCCAGACCTCTTCCGGGCTTCGGTGCTTTGAAATGAACTCCATCCAACACAAAACATCCAGATCAAATCGGGTTTCTCCCGAGGGCCGGTTTACGGTTCTTGCCCGGACCGAACCTTGAGGACGCAGATCAAGCCGGTGAAGAATCCCTTTAAGGGCTGCCGAGTTCACAAGCGCCTCTGTGACAGCTCCGTAGGAACGATCGAGGTCAGCACGCTGTGTTGTGGTCAGATCCAGCTTTGACAAAAGCCTCCCTAGAAGTGCGAGGGGCGTAGTGGCTATGGGGAATGATCTCGCGCTCATTGGGAATCGTTGTTGATTGTGTGCACCCAAATGGGTATTCTAAACTGTGTGGATCGTTTTTGAATGATCCCTCGTAAAACTGGTATGACACAATTAAAACAGATCAAGCGTTATTTTGCATGGGGAATTTAACAAATCCTGAACAATGGGCCGCCATGGAGCGGCTGCGCTTCGTGGAAAGATGCGCTTTTTGGCGTGGCGTAGTGAATCGCCAAGACCTTGTAGGCGCATATGGACTTTCCGCCACCCAGGCGACTTCCGATCTTCAGAAGTTCCAAGAATTAAATCCTGGCGCTCTTAACTACAACCTAAATAAGAAGCGTTACGAAGGCTCTCCGAGCATGCGCTGCACGCTACATAAGCCCAGAATTGAGGAAGCCATCGCCCTCTGTTTCGGAAGTGGCGACGCGCCATCTGCGCTGACTCGACCCGTCACGGAACCGTCAGGGCAAGAGACAAGCGGGTTTGTCGCCGGTGTGGAACTGCCGCTTCGCACAGCTGCTCCCGATATCCAACGTGCAGTTTTTTTAGGCGCAATTCAAAAGCTACGGGTGCAAATTGAGTACACCTCAATGACTGGGAAGAAGCCGGGGTGGAGATGGATAGCGCCTCATGCTTTCGGACACAATGGCTACCGATGGCATGTTCGCGCCTGGTGTGAGCAAAACGAGGAATTTCGAGATTTTGTACTTAGCCGCATTAAAGCTGCCCATTTTCCTATCCATGAGGCTGCTGTACCTGTTGTGGATAGCGAATGGAACAAATGGGTTACCGTGAAAGTAATTCCTGGGAGTGGTCTATCGGAGGATATGCAAAAGGGGATCATAACTGACTATAGCATGCGATCAGGAAAGCTAATTTTTGAAGTTAGAAAGGCTATGTTGAAATACACATTGCGTCATTTAGGTCTTCCAACCGGCGACACCCCTATTCCCCCACAGCTCGAACTTTTGGCTATTGAAGAATAAAGAAGAAAACACATGCCTTCTATCAGCCTAATGTTTCAATATTACACACTCTTTTCATTTTATCCTTATGGCCATCTCTACCGGAGAATTTACATCGCCATTTTTCCTTTTAAGGGGATACGAGAACTGCTGGAAATGCGGAAACAGCAGCCGCGTTGTCGGACTTGCTTCAGGCGATGCAAACAGCGAGCCCTACGTTCTTCAATACATCAAAGCGATGCCGGAGGCTTTTTTGACGGAGATTCACAAGCTCCAACCACAGCTTGAGTACCGTTTATCTCAAGCCATAGACGCCTCTTACTTCATGAACTTCTGCAGCTGCTGCGGAGCATCAATAGGTGACCACTACATCTTTAGCCAGCCAGGAGGAGCATTCTTCCCGATCACTGATGAAGATACGCAGCATATCGAAGTGCATGAACTGCCATTTCTTGGCTCATTCTCGTTCGAGTGTACGCCCGCACAAGGCATTGGCAAAGCCATTATTCAGAAAGGCACACGAGTATCCCCCCTCTCATCTAGCCCGTAAAAGATCGATGAAACTGACTCTTCTTCACCTGTATGACTTCTGATATTAGCGAACAAACGCTCCCCGGTAAAGTTGCCATCTACTGGGACTTTGAAAATCTCCATGCCGTGATGGCGGATAAAGCGCATGGCCCAGGGGCCTACAGAAAAAATTATTTGGTCGAACAGCCAATTTTCTTTGAGCTTGCGCCAGTGCTTGAATACGCAGCTTCATTTGGCGATATCATCATCAATAAAGCCTATGGCAACTGGCAGTGGTTCGCTTCCTACCGGCACATGCTCAACATCGCTGGCGTGGACTTGATCCAGATGTTTCCGCGCGGAAAAAATATGAAAAACAGCGCCGATATCCGTCTGGCGCTGGATGCCCTCGGCGACGTGTATGCCTACCCTCACCTTACCCACGTCCTTGTTATCTCCTCGGATAGCGATTTCATCAGCTTGGCTCAAAAGATCAAGCAGTCAGGCAAATTCGTCGCAGGGGTCGGCGTAAGCGGTTTCAGCAACAAATTTTGGGCTGCAAGCTGCAACGAATTCAAGTTTTTTGAAGCCCTCATTCCTTTAGAAGAGGATGTAGAACACCCGCCATCCCCACCACTGCCAACTCCAGCCGCTCAATCAGATATCTCCACCAACTTCCTCCCGGCCAGTGATGAAGACATGCCCCCCAGCACAGTGGAGTCTATACCGACCATGGAAGAAGCACGCAAAGTGCTTCACCGCGCAATGCTTCAGCTTGTGGAGCGGCGAGGTGAAAACTATGTCGCCAAATCTGGGCTGAAAAGCATCATTAAGCGCCTTATGCCCTCCTTCGATGAAAGGGCTCTGAAGTGTGGTAACTTCAGCGGATTCATCCACCAATGCGCCGACATCGTCGCAATCGTAGATGAGGACAGCGGCGGTCACGTCGCCCTGCTCAATTATGATGTCCATTCTGAGTCTCCACCTCCCCCAGAAGCAATTCATCCCCCCTCCACTGCCTCTGTTCCTACCCCACCTCCAACCACTCCAGAATGGCCCGCATCCGAACCCTCTGAGCCTTAGGCCCGAAATTATAGGATCGAAACGCGACCTATTTATACCTGCAGGTCACAAACTCGAACGGCTTTAAGATTTCAAACGAGCACCGAATCCACCCACCTTACAGACTTTTTGCTGGCCGTGAAGGAACCCTGCACAAGCTTCCCAAAGTCTGTTTGTCGCTAACACTCAGTATAACTTCTCCCTTCTTGTACTTCGTTCCAAGACTTCTCCAAGCGTAGGTTTATGCTGATCCAACGCATGTTGAACCCAATCTCGCCCAAAAAGTGAAACGTTGCAGATTTCTGCTGCACGTTTGCTTCGATTGCTGAATTTCCTTGCGGTAGTGTGGAGTGCTCTTTTCGCAAAGACAACTCCTAAGGGTCGTTCAAAAAAGGGCGCGGAGCTGCATACAGCCCGCACTCCTTCCTCACTATCAAGCTTGTCACTTTTTGTGAACTTGCATTGAATTAGCACGTTCTCGCGGTTCGGCCCCCAACCGAGAGCCACAACATCTGAACCATGGTCAGCGCTGTGGGGGGTGAGTATGACACGTTCGGAATCTCGCTCATAAATAACGGAAATTAATGCCTCAAACATCTGCCAAGAAAGATGAAGCGCATCCTCCAAAGTGATTGGGGCGCTCAACTTTCTACCTTCACGGCCTGATTGACCGAAAAGCTCCGCGATCAGTTCCGGTGCAGACACTATGTCCGGCGGGATTAGACCAAGTGCTCCCTGGATCGAGCGTTTCTTTTCGAGCAGGCCATGGAGAATGACATCGAAGGAAGCAAACTCACTATGAGTGGCGCTGGGCAGATAAACAGTCACGGGTTTCTGCTGGCCAATGCGATAGGCTCGGTCAGTCGCTTGATCCTCCTTGGCTGGATTCCAGTGCCGCTCAAGGTGAATGACATGATTCGCTGCTACGATGTTGAGACCTGCCCCAGCCGCGATAGGAGAAAGAATGCTGACTCCAAACCCAGGTCGTCTTGAAAATTCGCCAATAAGTCCAAGCCTCGTTTGTTCAGGATTGCGACGGGACGTGGCTTTCGTGTCACCATTGACAATCGGAACAGGAAGCCCATAAATCACCTCAAGATGCGCCGAAAGAGCCTCCTGAAGTTCTTTTAGGACACAAAAGACCAGAACCTTTTCCCCCTTGGCTTGAATGGTATCGAGCTGTTTGAGGAGCCACGCTAGCTTTCCTGAACGGTTGAGAATCCGGCGGCAGTTGCTTTCGGTTATTGCCGTGGGAATCGACCCTCCGCCTATAAGATCTGGGTGGAGGGAAACCTGCCGGAGATGCCACAGAGCAGCCAAATGTTGACCTTTCGGGGCAGGATCCAAGGTTAGGTCGTTAGTCTTTACGACTTCTCGTGCTTCCGCATACAATTCCTCCTGCTCAGCGCTCATCGGACAAGAGACAGGAACGATACTTTTGCCATGCAAACCCGTGAGGCGCTCTTCCTTTGTCCGTCGCAGCATGAGTCCCCCAATGTGTTCCCGCAACTCTTTCCCGATCTCATGCATCCTTGCCCGATCTTTGAGCATTGGTGTAATCCAGTTCTTACGGAAATCAGAGAATGACCCCAACGGTCCTGGTTCAGCAGTGTCTAAAATGCACCAATAATCGCCGAGATGGTTTTCCACAGGCGTTCCAGTCAAAGTAATGCGGAAAAGTGCCCTGAGTGCCTTTGCTGCAATGGTTTGTTGGGCGTTTGGATTTTTGATGTGCTGTGCCTCGTCAAAGACCGCCGCCCCCCACTGGGCAGCAGCGAAGGAGAATCGATAATCACGCAGAGTCTGATAGGTGGTTATGACACATGAACCCGGAAGGTCGAGGCTTCTCCCAGTGCCATCTCCAAAGCATAATCCAAACTCACGAACGTTACCAGGTTCTGCAATGTCAACGGCACCAGGGCTACGCCGGTAGCTGTTAAGCTCAAAGTCTGGGTGAGCCATCACGACGCGAAGAAATGGACCATTTGAATTCCCAAAGGCTTCCTTAATCTCAGCTTGCCAGTTTTCCATCAGCGAAAGCGGCACAACAAAGAGCACCGCCGGTGGTTCCGTGGTAGCCACGCTGCGCCAGTGGCGGAACCATTCAGCGAGTGCAATCAATGTGGTGAAGCTTTTACCAAGTCCCATGTCATCAGCCAGAAGGGCACCAGCCCCCCACGCACGTTGATCGGAGACGACCTCACGGTGAATCAGAGCACGTTTGGCATGAGAGAGAAGCCAGCGAATTGCCTCTTCTTGATGAGGCATGGGCTGGCGAACATATTGGGAGAAGTTGGGTCGATAAGGCTCCTCTGGTGATTCGCCAAGAGGAGAAAATGCCCAACCATAACCAAGTTCGGTGTCATTCGGAATGATGAGGGGGTGAAGGACGACAGCCTTCTCTTTGGTTGGCCTGTCATCGCTCCAATATGCTTTGAAGGATACATTATTGAGCCTGCCAGATGCACCAAGCTTTCACGCGGTGGTCCCTGACAACATTGGATTATTCTTGGGAGAATCTCGTCGCATGCATCCAGACGTCTGCACGTTTATCTCAGAGACCATTTACGAGGGACGACTGCAATCCCATGTCGATTGTGCCGCCCAAAACATCTCGGTTTCCGGCAATGAAGGCGCTTTGGTGGACAAGGGCGTTGGAATCGTCTTCAGCGGGGTGGAACACGATGGCAACATCCAGCAGAGCGACGAGGAGGTTCATCGAGCCAAGGCGATCTTTGAAGAGCTAATCGGACGCCCACACACAACGAAAAATGGAGAAACAAGGCCTCTCGTCCTTTCGGATTTCCTCTTTATTGCGCCGTACAACGCGCAGGTTAGATCTCTCCAAGCTGCCTTGCCTCCATTGGCAAGGGTCGGTAGCGTGGACAAGTTTCAGGGCCAAGAGGCTCCAGTTTGCATTTTGTGTCTCTGCTCCAGCTTTGGCGAATACGGGTCTCGTGGGCTGGGTTTTATTCTGGACCGGAATCGCATTAACGTCGCGATCTCACGTGCGCAGTGTCTCGCAGTCGTGGTCGCCGATCCCCGAATCGCAATGACATCTGCAGGTTCAATTGAGGAAATGCGGCTGTTAAACCTATTCTGCAAATTAACATCAGGATCATGAAGATGCACTGGTGGGTAATCACCGCCCGAAAACGCTCGAAAAAGTAGAAGTATCCTTCTCCAAGTGAAACAAACGTCTCCTAAACTTTGAAGCAGTCTAGATATGGATTACATAACATTTTACAACGAATCAGGCTCGCCAGTAGCTTGGCTTTCCGACGACAACCAGTCCATTTACCTGTTTAACGGCAAGCCAGTTGCTTGGATCTGTGAAGACTCGGTCTATTCGTATTCGGGGCGCTATCTCGGCTGGCTTCAAAACGGATGGGTTTGGGATCGATCTGGACGCCCTGCATTCTTTACACAAGATGCATCAGGCGGCCCGTCTCGTCCCTCCCGCGCGTCCCGCCCCTCCCGAGCATCTCGGCAATCTCGACCCTCAAGAGCCAGCCGCGAATCACGCCCATCCCGCCCGTCTCGTTCTAGTTCGTGGTCGGCTTTGAGTGGTGAATCGTTCTTTGATCTTTAGGGAATTGGGATGCCCTAGCCGCCGATGGGCATGGAATCGGCGACGCTCACTGTCAGTGTCATTCGAACCCGCACGGGCAGGGATTCAAAGCAGAAATCGCCAAATGTCAGAGCCGTTAAAAGAACGGATCTTCAGCAACCTGCGCCGTTTCTTGGTGGAGAGGAAGAGTGCCCGCTGCGCCAGTCGTCTTTGAGCTTGGAATCCGTTGGAGCTACATCAATTCAAACAACACTGCACACTTCGTCATCGCCGGAAAAAAACCTCCTGCACTCACTGCGGCAACTCTCTCGGTGGAAGATGTCGATGAGGGCATGGCATATTATGAAGATGCTGATTGGTTTCCTGACTTGAGCTGGGGCAAGGAGGAAGTATTGGAGCAAACCATTCGGATGCCAAAATTGAATGCTGGGCTTACCCTGTTATTGCTGCCTTAAATCGAAGTGCGGATTAGGGCGGAACCGTTTCTGCCCCTTGGGCGTGGTCTAAACCAGAGTGCGAAATTCCAGGAAGAAGCAATGTGGGTAGCGATTCAAAAGCTCGTGCGCTGGACCTCCATTTGCAGCCACTAGCTCACAGTGTGCCTCTTCATGTTTTCCGACCCCTCGTGCGCGGGCTTTGACGCTTCCAAAAAGCATTTGGTCAAGCTTTGGGGGTCATGTGCGCGGGCAAATAACCAGATCTGCCACATGCCTTATAGCATACTGCGAGATCACGGATTTGAACGGGAGCCTGTATGAATGCCAGCCCATGGCTCTCGAATCGGATCCTCCCATTTTTTGGGGGGCCCAAACAATGAGTTTCCAGCAACTGCCCATTTTATATTCACCACCGCTTTGTTCTCTGACGCGCACGCTGAACCAAACTTACAATGAGGGAAGAACATCCTGCACGCCCTGGTTGCCGATAAGCTCAAGGAGGAGGTCAAAAGCGGAGCGCTCTCACCAACAAGCGGCACCTGCGGCTGCCACGGATCACATTAGTATCAGAGGGCATTCGGCTTGAACACCTGTGCCGATACGATGGAAAACTCCGCGATGGGCCGGATCCTCAAGACCTCGAAGTAGCCCTCGTGGGAGCCAGTGTCGGCATACCTGAAGTAATGCAGGTGAACGACCTTTAGGAACGCGTAGTGCACACGGTGCCATTAGAGAGCGACGCTCTGACAGATCGGTTTTTTGTGCAGGTGTAGGCGGACTGGCAATAACCACATTGGCATGATGTCCATTGCAATTCTCTACCGCAGGCTCGTCGCAGATATCCCCCGTAACTAATCCGGTGATCACATATCCTTCATGAAGTGCGCAGGAAGTTCTCCGGTCATTTGTACCCTTAGCATTGCCTCCACGTATTGGGTCATTGCTCGTCGGCAGGTTATCTTGAGGATTCCCTGTGCGCCGGTGCCGTAGTCCAGCCGGAGCGCAGCTTGTTGGGCCTCACTGAGCCTGTCGTTGATACGATAGCGGAGTTCTTCCTCCGTATTCCAGTCTTCATCAACTGGCAGCAATTCGTTTGGATTCAAATCTTCTGGCCACTTTGAGTCACTTATCCGACCTAATACGAAGTCGCGGTAATCACCGCCTTCTAGGGACCACGCCCTGACATGCCAGCGGAGACCGTCATGCCCAAACGCGTGTGGAGCAAGCCAGCGCCAGTCGCTACGCCCACTGTTCACACTGTGATACTTCACACATAACTTTTTCCCCTGAGCAACTGCGAGGAACACCCTACGCTCAACTTGAGGACAAACCTCCCGCCTTGGGGCTCTAACAATCGAAACGTGTGGACCATCCAACGTGTTTCCCCCTGTAATCATACCCACTCCACCCTGCTGGAGAAAAGTGCCCATGCCGTCTGTTAAACGGGGAGTGTGCAGCACACAGGCCATCCCCTGAGTTGCTTCATAGCGTTTACGGCTGGTCTGATAAACAATCGCCCCGGGGTTGAGCTCCACATATTTTTGCAGATCGCTCGAAGCTTGTGCGGCCGAAATTCCAAACAGGGCAACCAAGTCTGGACGCCCTATCCACCCTCGCCACCAGAGGGCACGTTCCACAGCTCGCAGCCGCTCTTGAGCCGCCCAATTCTCCAATCGAGTTTCATTTCCCATCGTTTTTTACGATTCGTTCGTTATTTTGTGCTTGCCAACGGATGAAAAGCCCACAAATTCCTTTGTGTCGTCTTTTTTTACATACACTCAATCTACGATACGTTCTGTCAGCTTGCAACGCCTAAACCGAATGGTGTTCCTCCCGAGTGAATAAACCGCCCTCAACGAATACAAAATGGCTCCCTACTACGTAAACGTTAACGCTCAACCGAATGGTGATCACGAAGTCCATGAAGAAGATTGCCCATTTTTGCCACTGCCCGGCAACCAAATTTATCTTGGGCTTTTCGCTTCCTGTGTCCCAGCAGTGTCCCAAGCACGCATGCATTATCACCAAGTCAATGGCTGCTACTTCTGCGCCAGGCTCTGTCACACCTCGTAACGAGACAGTCGTGTAAATACGGCGGCGATGTTGCTCATCTGAAAGCATTAGATCAGACCTGATCTAAGAAGTGCAGGGAGAAAGCCGCGACACCTTCAAACTGCAATGATTTCCTGGGCAAAACTCCAATTTTACAGATTTCGAATGGGCCGCAAGGATCCCAGACTCTGTCGAGTGATCCGACAACATTTTAGTCGGCACCGGTCTCTCTTGAAAATTGCTTTACAACGAGAAGCAGAACGTGAACTCCGCTTGCGGCTTCGGAAGAAACGTTCGAAAAAGAATGACCTTCCGCCATACCTCACGGATAATAACTGGGAACATGAATTGAACTACAAACTTTGGATCACCAAAGGAGCTCGTTTTGCGGCAGCGCGCCGGTGTGAAGAACTTGACTCCTGTGGCCTTTGGGCGACGACAATCCTTTCTTCATACCTTATAATCGTTGGGTTAATTCCCTACATTCCGCATCCGGTATTCAAGGAGATCTCACCGGAACTGCTTGGCTTTGGGACGACCGCGCTTTCCATCATTCTGATGGCAGTGACGCTCTTGATCTCGAGCCGCCAATACCCGCTGCAAGCCAAGGCATTCCACGAATGCTCTCTAAAGATAGCAATTCTTTACGACCGGCTGCGACAGGCCAAGGAGATTGAAAATAAGGAGCAAAAGCGGGCACGAATCGCCGAAGTGACACATGATTATGAGGAACTTCTGCCAAACTACTCAAATCACGAAGCGATAGATCAGGATATGTTTAAGATCCAAAAATCTGCCTACTTCAAACTCAAATGGTGGTGGATTGCATGGTGCCGAATCAGCTACTACGGTCGGACTAGGGCTATGTTAGATCTCATTATCGCAGCGGGTGTTATTGTTACAGGTTTTTTGCTTACAAGTAGAGACTGACAATCTTTTATCACCTGGAATATAACCCAATTTCTAATGAAAAAAATCGGAGCCAATATCATTTATTCACCGGCTGACTTGATCCGTTATCTAGAGTCGCCATTCTCTTCATGGATGGATCGGTGTTATCTGGAGGATCGAGCATCTTTCATTCCGGACAAGGAAACCGAGGATCAGAAACTGATCTTTGAAACCGGATATAAGCATGAAAATAGGGTCCTCAGTAGGTTTAAGGATTCCACGCCAGGTCTTATCGAGATCCCAACGGACGAGTTTGAAAAAGCAAAAGCTCAAACTTCCTTGGCCCTAATTGCTAAACCTCCGATTATCTTTCAGGCTGCACTCGATTTAGATCAGTTTGCTGGCTACGCAGACTTTCTCATTCTCGATTCGACGGGGAAGTTCCAGGTCTGGGATACTAAGCTGGCGCACTCTCCCAAACCCTACTATATAGTTCAGCTTTGTTGCTATTCCGAGATGCTTGCCGCTGCGACGGGAGATGATGTTCCAAACAGCTTCGGCGTGATTTTGGGAAACGACAACCGCGTTGAGTTTCGCGTTAAAGATTTCATCGATTACTACCGCCGGATCAAAAGCAGCTTCCTGAAAATGCAGGAAAACTTTGTGGCCAATATATCCCAACGACCTGAACCGCTTCCTCGCGCAGATCATGGACGATGGACCTCTCACGCGGAAAGCTTCTTCACGGAGCGAGATCATCTCGTGAGAGTGGCTGGCATCAGTGTAGGCCAGATCAAAAAGTTGAGCATGGAGGGAATACGGACACTCACTGATCTAGCAGGGGCCGGTGGGCGAACGGTACGGAAACTCGCGGACGAATCGCTGAAAAAGTTAGTAGCGCAGGCTCGTCTCCAGAAGCAGACACTCGACGACAGAAAAATAAATCCGGCAGCGAAACCAAGGTTTGAGATTCTAGCTAGCAGGGGTAAAAATGGTGAACCTGTAGGCCTGGCAAAATTGCCTCCCCCCCATTTCGCAGATGTATACTTCGACATGGAGGGTTTCCCCTTGGTGGCAGGTGGACTGGAATATCTCTTCGGAGCATCCACCAAGGTTTCGCAGGGAACCGATTTGGAGTTTCATGATTGGTGGGCTCATGATCGCGCCGAAGAAAAGCAGGCGTTCGAGCAGTTCGTAGACTGGGTTCATGCCAGGTGGCTTCAAAACCCAGAGATGCACATTTATCACTATGCAGCATATGAAGTCAGCGCGATTCGCCGCCTCAGCACCAGGCACGATTCTCGCCAGGATGAAGTGGACAATTTGCTCCGCAATAATGTCTTCGTTGATCTGTACCAGACCGTAAGCCAAGGCATCCGTATCGGAGAAGACAGCTATTCCATCAAAAAGGTGGAAAGCCTCTATCGAGAAAAACGATCAACGGGAGTTACGACCGCTGTGGATTCAATCGTCCAATATGCTCGTTGGATTGAGAGCGGCGAGGGGTGCAAGTGGGAGCAAAGCGCCATTCTAGCTGGAATTCGGGATTACAACGAGGACGACTGCCGGTCCACAGCTGAACTGGCCCAGTGGCTACATCAGGCGATCATCGATTACGGCATCTCAAACACAATGCCTTTCCCAACCGTTGAGGCCATCGCTCCTCTGCCGCTCACACCTGAAATCTTGGCGAAACTCGAAACGATACGACGATTGAGATCGCTTGGAGGCTTGGTTGCCCTAACACTCGCCGATCTTGTTGACTTTCACAGACGCGAGCAAAAGCCAATCTGGTGGCGAATGTTTGATCGTGCCGAAGCCGCACCGGAAGAATTGCGTGACGACCCAGGTTGTATTCAAGGAGTCAGCGCTTTCGGAGATGCAGTGCCTGACAAAAAGTCCCTCATACAGGAATATCGTTTTGATGCGTCTCAAGAATGCAAGCTCTCCGCAGGTGATAATTCCACAGTGATGTTTTCGCACAACCTTGATGCGAAGCCCAACTTGTTGGAATTGAACTTGGCTACTGGAGTGCTTCGCCTCAAACTTGGAACCGGTAGCATAAACTCGAAATTCGATGGGGCTTTTCCAAATTCAGGGTCGATCCTTCAAAATGAGTTTGTGTCTCAGGAAGCCATAGCCAATGCGATTGAAGAGGTTGCCAGTAATCATCTTACTGGTACGCTCCACCCTTCCGCCGCATCTTTATTACAGGGAAGACCTGCGGGCCCCCCCCTCAAGCGGGTTGACGAAGACCTCTTGGCAGCTGCGATTAGAATCACGGCGTCGATGCAAGGTGAGTGCCTCGTAATCCAAGGACCTCCAGGGACTGGAAAGACTTATACGGCATCTCGGGTCATAGCCGCTCTCGTAACAGCGGGGAAGAAGGTGGGCATCACCTCAAATAGCCATAAGGCAGTGATCAACTTGCTAAAGGCATGCGGGGAAGCACTGACAGCAACCGGTCTGGAATTAAGAGGCATTAAGGTTGGGGATAATAACGAAGATCCCGTGTTCAAAGCCAACCCTCGTCTGGTTCATGTTAAGATCTCAAAAGACGCGCGAGCATCGTATTCGAGTGGCATTGTCGCGGGAACCGCCTGGCTCTTCACGCTTCCAGAATGGGAAGAAGCTCTTGATGTGCTTTTCATTGATGAGGCTGGGCAGGTATCCCTAGCAAACGCAGTCGCGATGTCACGATGCGCGAAAAACTTGGTTCTTCTGGGTGATCAGATGCAACTTGAGCAACCGATTCAAGGCAGTCATCCCGGAGACGCTGGTCTGTCATCGCTTCAATATGCTTTAAAGGACACGTCATTGACCCTGCCGGATGCACCAATTTTTCACGCAGTAGTGCCTGACAACTTTGGTTTGTTCCTGGGAGAATCGCGTCGCATGCATCCAGATGTTTGCACTTTCATTTCAGAGACCATTTACGAGGGCAGGCTTCAATCCCATGCCGATTGCGCCACACAAAATATCTCCGTTTCTGGCAACGAGGGAGCCTTGGTCAGTAAGGGGGTTGGAATCGTCTTCAGCGGGGTGGAACACGACGGTAATATCCAGCAGAGCGACGAGGAGGTTCATCGAGCCAAGGCGATCTTTGAAGAGTTACTCGGACGCCCACACACAACGAAAAACGGAGAAACAAGGCCCCTAGTTCTTTCGGATTTCCTCTTTATTGCGCCGTACAATGCGCAGGTTAGATCTCTCCAAGCTGCTTTGCCAACGGGGGCACGGGTCGGTAGCGTGGACAAGTTTCAGGGCCAGGAGGCTCCAGTTTGCATTTTGTCTCTCTGCTCTAGTTTTGGTGAATATGGGGCTCGTGGGCTGGGCTTTATTCTGGACCGGAATCGTATCAACGTGGCGATTTCACGTGCGCAATGCCTCGCAGTTGTGGTCGCTGATCCTCGGATCGCAATGACATCTGCTGGTTCAATCGAGGAAATGCGATTACTTAACCTATTTTGCAAAGTGACATCTTAAGCCAGGCGACTACTGCTCCAGTCTAACCTCTTCATTCTACCAACAGCTAATATTACTTTTCCCATGTTCTGGCGAGAATTCCCTTCCAAAGCGGCTGCAAAGATCGCCATTCAAAAGATCATTAATGAGCAACCGTTCAAGCAGCCGTTTGAGTCCTCGCTCATTAGCGATTTAATATTGGAACGTCATTATTTCTGTTCACTTCGTGGCCTGCGCCCATCACGATTTCGGAAGATACCAAGCTACGGAGCTTATTCCTTTGAGGGAGACTTTACTGGTTGGTTGGAGCGAGATATTGGCTGGCATCCTGTATCCTGGACTAAATGCCTTATGCCACCATTGACTGAGTGGGATCGTATTGTTCGTGCCATGAGAGACCGCTGTCTGGATGCCAAAACCTTTTACCGGGATGCCCATTTCATTTGCGAAGGATGCGGCATAGAAGAATCTGCGGAGGTTCATCACAAGCAACCTTCGTTTTTGGCGATCGCTACGAGCATTCGAGCAGATGTTTCAGACGTGGAGATCGCTGATTGCCTGTCAGGATGGGACTGGTTTGTCAAAGGTGACTTCTCTCTGCCCGAAGGCCACAAGATCACTGGGCTTTTTGATCAACGCCACAATCTCGCCAACCTCGAAGCGCTTTGTAAGGACTGTCATAACAAGACCAAAAAACGGTCCTGAGGTGATGGTGTAGAGGGTCACACTGCGCTGGCTTCCTTGTGCATCACCGATGAACAGCCAGTTCTTTTTGCCGATGGCGGTGGGGCGGATCGAGTTCTCAACCGGGTTGTTGTCAATCTCCACACGGTAGCGCGGGTGCCAGCCCTCCGAGATCACCCTTCCAGCGCGTGCAGCACCTTTTGGGCAAAGGTCGCTTCAGCCCGGCGGAGTTGCTCCAGCGCTGGGCTCGCGGAGGCGAGCCCAGCGGCATCCCATCCAGTGATGTCAAAAGTCAGCACCCCAAGGCGATGCTGCGGATGACGACTCAGCGCTGCCACATCCCCCTGCGGAGCCCCGCGCACCGGCGTGATAAACAGGCCCAGCAGGGAGCGATCCGTACGCCCATAATGATACAGATACGTACTCATCTGGTAGAGATCCTCGCGAGAAACGCCGTCTTTTTCATAGCGCCCCACCTGCGTGTCGTTTTTAAACTTGGCATCCAGCACGGCCACAACGTGACCCTCTCGCTCGATCAAGAGATCCGGCCGGATCTGCCGCCGCTCCCCCTCCAGCAGCCACTCCCCACCTTTGTGGTTAGGGCTGAAGATGCGATACCGCGCCGGTAAATACCGCCCCAGCACGGCCAGCAGGTAGTTCTCCCACAGCTCCGCAAGGTCAATCAAGTACGACGGCGTGTCCTGTAGCAAACTCTCCGCCCGGTCATGGCCCCCGCCAAAACGCCGCAGGAGGGCCACACTGGCCTGCATGAGCGGGCGGTAGCCGATAGAAAAGCGCGTGTAGCGGATCTTGGCAATCTCCTCGGCCCTAACAACTTGTGCGGAGACGCCAAAAGCAGCCAGCCTCTCCTCATAGCCCGCTAGGTCACGCATCAGCGCGGGGTAGGCCCCCGCCTTGGAGAGCAGGCGGATCACCTGGAGGATGGTTCGGCTAATGGAGGTATCCATCGTCAGCGGCGCATCCAGGCAGGCAAAGCGGCTCTGATCCACCGCATTGTCCCGGATCTGCCTGGGCACATCCAGCCGACTGCGAAAGAACCGATCATTGGTTTTCCGTACCCGATACTCCTTGGGGATGTGGCAGCGGCGCAGGGCCTGGTTAAACAGGCTCTTCCACAGCATCACAAGCAGCCAGGTAGCGCCATCCCTCTCCGTCTGCATGGGGGCCGCCGCATTCGGGGGCTGATAGATGCCGGAGGTATACTGAAGCAGGTAGCTGAGCATGCCGCTGCCCCAGCGCGGCTGGAGGCGCAGCGTGATGACCTCCCCGCCGATCTTGGTGCTGTAAGTGCCGATGAAGTGGGAGACGCTGAAGCATGCCTCCGTAATGATGTAGCCCGCGCGCCCAGCAGCCTCTGCCTTCTGCACCGTGTAGGTGAGGATGTCGCTCAAGTCCGCCGCATACGGGCGGGGATCACCGCGCAGGGACACCAGAGGCACCTCCCCCTTCATAAGGGCCGTATTCAGCTCATCCACTGCCGCCAGTAGCAGGGGCAAGGGCTTGCCGCCGTACCGCGTGGTGGAGCAGTCTTGAAACGTGTAAACCATGATTGAAAACACAGTTAGGCCGCACTGGAGAAACTATACGTAAAGCGCTCGCGCTGCTGCACCAGAGCCTGTTCATAGTTAGCCGTATCAGCCCCCAGGTATTCCTCAATCAAGGGCTTCAAGTGGTAATCCCAGAGCTGCTCCAGGGCAAAGGTGCTGAGGCTACGCCCTCCATCTTCAACCTCCTCAAGAGGGCAAAAGTCGTGTACCTTCATGAAATAGGCCTGGCCAATCGCAAAGTCGCCCGGCAGCTTCGGGCCGTCGGCATCCGTCATGAGGTAGGCGTTCAGCGCCTTTGCGCGGTCCAGCAGGAACTGCATCTCTACAGCGGGAAACTTAACCTCGGGCTGCATGCCCCAGTCCAGCAGGCACTCCAGATTTGGGTCCAGCTTATCAAAGATGAAGCGGCGGCGCAGGGCTAGGTCAAAGGAAACCAAGCTCTTATCCGTGGTATTCATCGCTCCGATGAGATAAACATTCTTGGGGATGCTGAACCTGCCAAAATGTGTCACCTGCACCACCTCACCTCGATATTCCAGCGCATACATCAGCTCCCCAAAAACAGAGGACAGATCCGCACGATTGATCTCATCCACGATGAGAACAAACGGTTTGTTAGACTCAGCCGCCGCTTTACAGAAGCGTAGAAACACCCCCTCATTCAGCTGGTAGCTCAGGCCGCCCGTAGTCTCATCCAGGCAGGGCAGGATACCCCCCATAAAGTCTTGATAGCTGTAGTTGGGATGAAACTGGATCAACTCCCAGCAGCCCTTCTCAAACGCAGCCGCGCCCCTGCTACTCTGGTCCAGTTTGCCAAACTGAAGGTCCTGAAACTCCTCCTTCGTGCCTCCCGCACCCAGCAGCATTTCCTGGGCGATCTTCTTGGCCGAAAACGTCTTCCCCGTGCCGGGCGGCCCGTAGAGAATTAGCGCCTGATTGCCCTTTTGCAGCAGGTCCAGCGCATTTCTCGTGGTGGTGACTTGCAGACTGGCCGTGAAGAGAAGATTCCGCAGGGTGACCTTTTCCGTCGTGGAAAGCTGGCTGTACGTCTTGCCCGTGATCTGCTGGCACAGCGTGTCCGAAGCCTGCGGCCACACTTGGATAAATTGAGGCAGACTGAGCCCCTCCAAATCGCCTAACAAAGGATCGAGCAAAGGAGCCACTTGCCAGAAGGAGTGCAGGCTGAAGAGCGGCACATGCTTGTCCCGATTCGCCAGCATCCATAGGTACTTCACCAGAAAGCGCTGCGGTTTGTAAAAGGCGAGCGCCTCCATGCTCGGCTGATCTTTGCAGGTGTGATAAAAGCGGACGATCTCAAACGGGAAGTTGTAGGAGACAAAGAAGGACTCAGGGTTACTCGGCAGCACCGAGGTGGTCTCCGATTCATATTCGGATTCCCCGGCCGCATTGGAAGACACGCGGAAGTGCGGATCTCTCCATTGCACATGGATGAGCTGGGCTACGTCCTCGATCTGCAAGGCATGCTGCTTCAGCGCCTCGTGCAGCTGATAGTATTGCTGCAGATTGGCCTTCACCGTGGCCCAACTGCTCTGCGGAATACCCTCATCCTCCGCTGTTTGAGAGGCGGTGAAGTCTGGCTGCGCAGTCTTTAGCTGATCCCAGCGATCCACAATCTCCTTGATCTGTCGGAGGCGTTCAGAGACTTTTGGGGAGGCAGCAGGCGCGTGTTTCCACAGGTATTGGAGTTTAGGCAGGCTCAGGCTCATTGGCGGGCAGGGGTTAAGAAAGTGTTTTGAGAAAAGACGCGTATTCAGCCGAAGGAAACGCAGCCTGACAAGTCTGGAATTTTTCTCTAGCCCCTCATTGACGACGGAACGTCGCCACCACCTCTCGACCACCGTGAAAGCTGTTGGGACAAAGACCACCGAGACGGTGAAGCGTTAGGCGTAGCCAGCATCCGGGAAGGGAGATGCTTTACAGCTCCAAGCTCTTTAACAAAATAGCCAGTGCTAGAACTAAGGAAAGCAGGGCGGTCGTGGATTGGGCAAACTGGCAGAAGAAGTCCAGCTTAGGGGTCATTCGCAGCATTCTGAACAAGAATCTGGACAAGGAGCACGCAGTTCTCATCATCGGCTATAACAAGGAGACAGAGGAAATTGCTTTTAGCGACAGCTGGGGTGAGCGGTGTGCGGAACGCTGGATCACGCTGAAAGAAGCCAATCTCGTCTCCCAGAACTACTACTATGTGATCGGCTTCTGAGGAAACGTTCGTCCCCGCAAAGCGTTGACCCTCAAGTTTTCAGCAGCCAGTCGTCATCTTTCTTTTGGTCGCTGCCATTCGTTACCCTACGGGCAGGGATTCAAAGCGTAAATCGCCACATGCCAGAGCCGTTAAAAGAACGGATCTTCAGCAACCTGCGCCGTTTCTTGGTGAAGAGGAAGAGCGCCCGCTGCGCCAGTCGTCTTTGAGCTTGGAGTCCGTTGGAGCTACATCAATTCAAACAACACTGCACACTTCGTCATCGCTGGAAAAAAACTTCCTGCACTCAGTGCGGCAACTCTCTCGGTGGAAGATGTCGATGAGGGCATGGCATATTGTGAAGATGCTGATTGGTTTCCTGACTTGAGCTGGGGCAAGGAGGAAGTATTGGAGCAAACCATTCGGATGCCAAAATTGAATGCTGGGCTTACCCTGTTATTACTGCCTTAAATCGAAGTGGGGATTAGGGCGGAACCGTTTCTGCCCCTTGGGCGTGGTCTAAACCAGAGTGCGAAATTCCAGGAAGAAGCAATGTGGGTAGCGATTCAAAAGCTCGTGCGCTGGACCTCCATTTGCAGCCACTAGCTCACAGTGTGCCTCTTCATGTTTTCCGACCCCTCGTGCGCTGACCTTGACCATCTCAAAAAGCATTTGGTCAAGCCTTGGGGGTCATGCACGCGGGCAAATATTCAGAGCTGTTACAAGGCTGATAGTATAGTGCAAGACCACGGTTTTGAACAGCGGCCTGTATGAGTGCTAGCCCGTGGCTCTCGAATCGTCCGGTTTCGCGAGCCAAAACAAAGAGTTTCCATCAACTACCCATTTCATTTTACCGTCGCTCTATAATCTGAGGAGCACTCGACGCCTGACTCACGATGAGGAAGAAACTTTGATGACTAAGCCCCACCCCGGCCTCTCCATTGCGTCCTGCTTGGCAGGAGAGAATCCAGTCAGCAGTTCAATTTCTGCCTGCACCTTTCGACTGAGTGGTTTGGGTTTGGCCGTCGGCTGGTGGAACACATTCTGCAAAAGAGCTCGCTGTCTGGGGGTGGGCTCATCTAGCCAATCCTGAAGCCGCTGTTTTGCTTCCAGGGCGGTTTCACATACAGTGCCGTAGATGATAGGGTGGAGATTGATCATGTGAAATAAATATGTTCTTTAGAACAGTAATCAATATTCCTGGCTCGCAAGTGAAATGTTATAAACGGATATCAGAGAGTGAGGTTGAGTGCGCAGAGGTGCTGCCTGTGATGGAGGCGGCCCCGCGAGGCCTTTCATTGCGACATCGTCAACGTCATCATCATGAACCCGTGCATGCAGCTCCCGTCGAAGGACGAATCATCCGCTGGGAAGACGCCCTTCGAACCTTTTTGCCCCTTTGCCCGACTTGCCACGCGCTCATTCACGCCAAACCTGGTGGCGGATGTTTTAAGCTGCGGGAGCTACGGTCGATGATTTGAAGGCATGAAAAAGCGGCGGCACGTCTCCGCGCCGCCGCCTCGTAGGGAGGGCTATTTGCCTTTTCCTCCGCGGAGGATGTCATTGAGGGAGTCCATGCCAGTGCGTTTTTTCAACGTGTCGAGGCGCATGTCGCTTCGCACACCGAGATCGACGCCGTATTGCTTCTCAATCGTGCCGACAAGTGTGTCGCCGCGTTTGGCGCGAAGCGGACCACTTTCATTACGGGACCGAATGCCTTTCATGCCAGGTGCATCTTTTGCCATGATGGGGGAATTTCCTTTCTAGTTTTGAGAGTTCTCCACTCCAAGCTCAGGGCTTGACTCGCGGCCTGTCTGCCAGGAAACTACGTGCAGTCGTCCAGACTGAAAGCCGTTCCAAACGGGCGGAGTGATCCGTGCCGAGGAGCGGCCGGAATGAGCCGTCTCTGTATCAGCAGAGGCGGCTTTTTCGTGTTGCTGTAAGTTGAGCTTCACGATGGATAGAGTGTGGTGGGTAAAAGGTTATGTCAAAAGTATTTTAACCTTTTGGGTAAAAAGTAATTGTTCACCAGCGTTCACCCTTATATTACCAGATATTCACACCTGTCAGCCCATGCTGGTTCATTTCCGAAATACCAAGATTGAAAAAGAATTCTCCTCGGAAAAGGAGCTGGCCCGGGCCTACGGGGCGGAGCAAGGGCGGAGACTCATGCGTCGCGTAACCGAGCTACGGGCGGCACGATGTCTGGCGCATCTGCGCCTGCTGCCGCAACTACGCGCCCATGAGCTGACGGGCGACCGACAAGGGCAGATTTCCATCACCGTGCGGCACCCCCACCGCCTGATTCTCCTAGTGGCCCACGAGCCGGAGCCGCGCAAGGCGGACGGCGGACTGGACTGGGAGGCCGTGACGGAAATAACGATTTTTGAAGTGGTGGACTACCACTGAAAAACACCAAGCAACAAAATCCCCCAACACACATGAGCCCCAACTTCCAACCCGACTACGCCTCCCCGCCAGGAGAGACGCTTGCGGAGACCCTCGATGCTATGGGTCTGACGCAATCCGAACTGGCCCGGCGCATGGGAAGGCCGATCAAAACCATAAATGAAATCATCCAGGCCAAAGCCGCCCTCACTGCGGACACGGCCCTGGAACTTGAACGCGTGCTGGGTGTGCCAGCCTACTTTTGGATGAACCTGGAGACACAATATCGTGAGCTTCTGGCCCGCCAGCGTGCCGCTGACCGTCTGGAGGTGGACGCGGAGTGGCTGAAAAGTCTTCCAATCGCAGTGATGCAGAAAAAGGGGTGGCTTTCCAAAACGAAAGACGAAAAACAAACCATGATGGAGATGCTGGACTTTTTTGGCTGCGCCACCGTGAAGGGCTGGAAAGAAGTCTGGAGCGGACCCGTAGCCGCCTTTCGTAAATCACCCAAGCTGCAAAGTGAACCCGAGGCTGTGGCCGTGTGGCTGCGTAAGGCGGAGCTGGAAGCCCGCAAGCAGGCCTGCGCCCCCTATGACGAAGCCGCTTTCCTCGAAGCGCTGGGGCGGCTCAAGAAAGCCACAACACTGCCGGTGAACGAGTGGGTTGCAGTCATTCAGAAAGAATGTAATGCCTGTGGGGTTGCCTATGTTCTTCTACCTGAGCTTCCAGGAACACATGTAAGCGGAGCCGCTAGCCAACTGATGAACAGCACCGCTCTCATTGTGCAAACAGGCCGTTACAGGGATGACGGTCATTTCTGGTTCACTTTCTTTCACGAAGCCCGCCACGTTTTGCAAGGTAAGCTGAAGCGTGAATGGCTGGTAGAATATGAAGGCCGGGAGGATGCGCTGGAGACAGATGCCAACCTTTTTGCGCGTGAGTTCTTGATCCCCTCAGAGGAAATTCGCAAGGTCAGGGAGAATCATGGCGGCAAAATGCCAGTGAGCGCAGCGAATGAGCTTGCCAAGAAGCTCGGCATCTCCGGCGGGATCGTGGCCGGTCGCCTTCAGTTCGACCGCATCTGGATGCGTGTGGTGGGTAACAACCTGAAGCGCCGTTACGAACTTTCGGAGTTAGTGCCTGGGTAAAGCCCAGAGCGTTTTATGCACCCAAGGCTCCGCCCCCCCCTAATTAGCCCCCCCCGACGGGTACAACTTGGGACTTTTCGAGTCGTTTTTAGTCACTCAAGGTGGGTTGAGTGAGGGCGGCATGGGACACCTTCTTGGAAGGGCCGGAGTCTATGAAACTCCCTGAATAAGAACACCTTAGAAGGTGGTCAGGCTGGCGGGATTCGAACCCACGACCTCTTCGTCCGCCAGGAAGAGCCGAAGCACCAGTAAATCTCGGTTAATATTATCAGCCCGTGTCGTCCCTCTCCGTGTATCAACCCCGGCCCCGACGCGAGTCAGATAAAGGATTTGGCGACGCTACTTTAGCCTCGTCCGAGTCTCTGAGATCAGCCGTAGAATTTATGAAAATAATTCTGCTCAATATCACCGCCGCTTGAATCCATACTGACAGGGGTTCATCGCCGCGACTAACATAAAGGAAGCGGGGAAAGTGACACTGCCACTGGCCCGTGAAATGGTGACCCGGCCATCCTCCAAAGGTTGCCGCATGACCTCCAGCGTGCTGCGGCGGAACTCGGGCAGCTCATCCAGAAACAGCACGCCATTGTGCGAGAGGCTGACTTCGCCCGGCCCTGGATTCGTTCCACCGCCGAGCAACCCAGCATCGCTGATGGTGTGGTGCGGGGAACGGAAGGGACGCGTGGCCACAAAGGCCTGCTGCTCATTTAACAAGCCGCCCACGCTGTGGATCTTCGTGGTCTCGATGGCCTCCTCCTCGGTCATGCCCGGCATGATGGTGCCCACGCGTTTGGCGATCATGGATTTGCCCGTGCCTGGGGGGCCCACCATGAGGAGATTGTGCCCGCCGGCGACGGCCACCTCAATGGCGCGCTTGGCATCGCCCTGCCCTTTCACATCGGCAAAATCAATGTCGTAGTGCGCAGCCGCAGCGAAAAATTCTGTGGCGCGGCAGGGCTCGGGTGTGAGTTCGATGTCGCCTTTCAGATACTCCACGACCTCGCGCAAGTGGCTGACACCGATGATGTCAATGCCAGCCACCACACTGGCCTCGATGGCGGCCCGCTTGGGCACCAGCAACCGTTTGCGCCCCTTGGCCCGAGCTTCCAGCGCCACGGCCAGCAAACCCCGCACGGGGCGCAGTTCACCATTGAGCGCGAGCTCGCCGATCATGGATGTCTCTGCGAGCACGGCGATGGGGATTTTGACCCGGTGCGCAATAAGTGAAATAGCGATGGGAAGGTCAAAGCCCGGGCCTTCCTTTTTCAAATCTGCGGGAGCCAGATTCACCGTCGTCACTCCATCATTCATGGCGAAACCGCAGGAAGAAATCGCTGCCGTCACCCGCTCGCGGCTCTCTTTCACGGAGGCATCCGGCAAGCCTACAATGAACATCTTCTGCGTGCCCCCACTATCGTAAGACTCGATCTCGATCTCGATCGCATTGACGCCAAGAAGCGTGGCTGAGTAGGTGCGGGCAACCATGAAAGGCCACTATTCAAATGCTCACCCAAGCTGCAAGGAAGGATTTGGAGGAGACTGAGCTGAAATCTCTTTGTTACTTCGCCGGGGTTATAGCGTAAGACAATGTGCAGACATGGGAATACTCATGATCAGGTGGGCAGCTTTTGGACTTCATTCATACATTCTTTTATTTTGGCTACTCACACCCCTTCGGGGCCTTTTACGTCGTCGCTTGATTGCAGTTCGGTTAGCTCTTCGCGAGTCCCCTCTCCTTCTCTGCGGGCTTTTATCTCCAAGAGCGTTTGGGGCGTTTTGTTGCTGCTGTTTCTCGCGGCACCAAATCTCCTCGCCCAGAATTTCGAGTTGCAGGCCTTTGGCCACACGCCTGACACGCTCGTCACTCACTCCACCACCAGTAAGTCGGGCGTGGTGCGCAGTCCTGCAGGCATAGCCATCACGCCGGATGCCCTCACCACCTCTCACCCGGCGGGTACGGTCGTTACGGTGACAAATCCTGTCGTGTCACAGTTTGGCACACCGCTCGCCTTTCTTGGTTGGGCACCGACGGCCTACGATCCCATCACGGGCTATGCGGCGGCGGATACCACCAATCCGCTCGCCATCACGCTGAATGCGAATCGCCTCCTCGTCGGCTATGCAGGCTACCCGGTGGCAGAGGCGATCAATACACCAGGGCGCACCTGGAGCACGGGCGGTCATGCGCTGTGGACGGGGACGTATGATGTCTTTGGACCGCAAGGCGGGGGCGTGGCCCGTGCCACCACGCTGCGGGAAGTGGGGGATGAGGCCTGGCTTGAGAGCACCTTCACCGCACCCACGGTGATCAGTTACACCTGGCGGCTGGATATCCCCACGGGGGCCGGAGCGCGATTGGAAGCCTTGGTGGATGGGACGGTGGCAGATACCGTCACGACGGATACAAATCCTCCTTGGAAAACACGCACGCTGGACCTGACAGGAAATGGGCCTGTCAAAGTCCGCTTTCGCCTCACTCACACAGCCACCAGCACCATCCCGCAATTGGTCAATGGCCGTGAAACTGCCTACGTGACCCACATCCGCACGGGAACATTTTCCGCACCTGCACGGGTGGTGGTTTCCAACACTTCTGGAACGGCGGCAACGCTGAACTGGGACGCTGCCTATGCCGCCGAAAGTTACACCGCTGAGCTGGCTGCCGACGCCAGCTTCACCCAGGTGCTTTTCACTCAAAACATCACCGCACCTGCGGTCGTCACAACGTTTGGGGGCCTCACCCCAGGTTCGACTTACCACTATCGTGTGCTCTCCCGCCGCACGGGTTATCAGCCTCTGGCCTCGGTTGCGGGGAGTTTTGTGGCAGTCACCCGCAGTGCCCAAACGATCACCTTTCCAGAGATCGCGGGGAAAACTCTGGGAGCCGCCGCTTTTTCTCCAGGCGCGACCGCTTCCTCGGGCTTGCCGATCACTTACACCGTCGTTTCTGGCTCTGCCAACATCGATGCCGAAGGGCTCGTTACGGTCACAGAGCTCGGTACGATGACATTGCGGGCAGAACAGCCGGGGAATCACAGTTTCGAACCAGCCCCAGCGGTGACGCGGAATGTTTCAGTAACGATACCCACCAGTGCGAAGGTGACTTTGGCGGCGGCCACGCGCACCTACAACGACCTGCCGCAAACGGTGACGGCCACGACCACACCGCCAGGACTTTCGGTCACCTATCGTTATCAACTGGGCAAAGCAGCGCCTAGCGAGATCCCACCGACCGAAGCTGGCACGTATGCAGTGACGGCCACCCTGAATGTGCCGGGGCTCACCGTTGCGCCCGCTAAGTCCACCCTGAAAATCCTGAAGGCTCCGCTGACCGTCATGGGCGTTCCGGTGGAGCGACTGGTCGGCCAAGACAATCCGACCCTGGGCCTCACTTACAGTGGTTTTCTGGGCGATGACGATGAGGGCGATCTCGATAGCCTCCCCACGCCTATGACCTCGGCCCGGCCCAACAGCGCAGCTTTCGGCAGTTACCCCATCACCTTCACGGGTGGACTGGATAACAACTACAGCTTCGTCTTGGGCACCCCACTCGCCCACGTGACGGTACGTGGATTCGGCACCACCTTGGAGGCCCTGGTCTTGGATGCAGACCTGCTGCCTATGGGCAAGCTGACCTTGACACCTTCCAAAAATTCTTTGACCTACACCGGCAGTCTCCTGCTGGCAGAGGAGGCGAAGGCCATTCCTCTGGCCCCAGGTCGCGCGCTGCTGACTTCCGTGGATCTCGCCACCGGAACGGATACTGTGGTGCTGAACCTGCCAGCCACGCGAGATCTGCCTGCGCGCACTTACAGCCTGACTTTCACGCTGAATTCCGAGGAGGGCACTTTAGAAGGCAGCCTACAGCGCGACAATCAACAGTATGGCACTCTGGCGCATGGACGGTTATTGGAAATCGCCGCACCGCGCACCACCACAGGGCTCAAAGGGGCCTACACCCTTCTCCTGCCGCCAGCCAGCCCCTCATCGCTGCCAGGTCTCCAGGCCCTGTCGCTGCCTGAAGGCGCAGGTTATGCCACAGGCACCATCACGGATGCGGGTAAACTCACCCTGGCGGGTAAGTTGGCCGATGGCACCCCCTTCACCACCTCCGCTCTGCACGATCACGCCAAGGCTTACCGCCTTTTCATCAAACCCTATGGCACGCGGTTAGGCCAGCGTTTCGGTGGGTATCTGCCGCTCGTCAGCAGCCAAGATTTCACCACGTCACCCAGCCTGCGCTATCGGACGGCAGCGGCTCCTTTCGTGTGGGCCAAACCAGGACTGGTGAGCGATAAGTCCTATCGTGTCGGTTTCGGGCCTCTCGTCACCCAGGCGAATCTCGAGCTCTGGTTGCCCCCAGCCGCCCGCATTCCCGCTCGTGGCGCAGCCCCAGAAGTAGCCGCCATCAGTCTGGGCCAGCGTCTCGGTCTCGCCCCATCTCCCACGGTAGATGGTTCCTTTGAGTTGGAGTATCTAAATGGGTCCCTCAGCGAGTTGCAGGTGGCTTCGCTGCCTTCCCTTCTCAGCCTGAAAGCAACGGGGACGGTGCTGCTGCCTGCCCCTAATACCGCGGGTTTTAAACTGGCCCTCAAGCCCACGACCGGGGCCTTCACGGGCGAATTCACCGTGGCAGAACCCGTGGTTCCTCCCGCAACGAAACCCGTCACGCGCAAAGCCACCTTCACAGGCATCCTGCGCCAAGGCCCCACCGCAGATTCGACCTTGATCGGCCAAGGCCACTTCATCCTTCCCGCTCTCCGAGGAGCCGCCAGCACCGAGAGCAGCTCCGGCGCGATTTCCTTTTTCGTCCCAGCACCAGCTCCCTAGCGTTACTCTGACGCGGCAGAAACAAGCGGTCTCCAGGGATGTGCTGGGGGCCTTTCATTTGCAGCTTCCACGGCCTAACAAAAGGTTTAACAGGATAGATTAGCTCCAAAGCTGGGCGCGGATTCATGATGGCCGAGATCACACAAAAGACGGCCTACCGCAGCTCGTGACTCCAGGCTTAAAAGAAGGGCTATCAAACCATGCTTCTTTAGAGTCCATCCCCTTCTCAGCCACCATGAGACGCTTTTTCCTCCTCATCCTGCTGGCGGCGCTGCCAGTGCTCTCTCAAGAACCGACTTCGCCACCGGAGCAAAGCCCGCCGCCACATCCACGGGCGGCGTGGGGGCCCATCGTTTTGAAGGCAGATGATAAGCCCGCCTTTCCTGCACCTCCCGTCGGTTGGGATTTAAGGCGTACAGACATTCCCCACGGCAAGCTGGAGATGATCGAGTACGATTCTAAAACCGTCGGCACGCGGCGGAAGATGCAGGTTTACACCCCACCCAATTATTCAGCGGCGAAGAAATACCCCACGCTCTATCTGCTGCATGGCATTGGTGGAGATGAGACGGAGTGGGCGCGATTCGCCTCACCCGAGGTGTTGCTGGACAATCTCATCGCCGATCAAAAAGCCGTGCCCATGATCATCGTCATGCCGAATGGACGTGCGCAAAAGAATGACCAGCCCACGGGCGATGTCTTCCAGCATGCAGCCGCCTTTGCCGTCTTCGAGCGCGACCTGCTGCACGATGTGATCCCGGCCATCGAATCCCGCTACAGTACCTTCCAAGACCGAGAGCACCGGGCCATCGCAGGTCTTTCGATGGGCGGCGGGCAGGCTCTGAATTTCGGTCTGGGGAATTTGGAGACCTTTGCGTGGGTCGGTGGCTTCTCATCTGCTCCCAACACGAAAAAATCCGAAGACCTGCAGAGCCCCGCCACCGCCAAACAGCTCAAACTCCTCTGGCTGTCCTGCGGCAATCAAGATGGCCTCCTCCACATCAGCCAAGACCTTCACGGCTATCTCAAGAACCAAAACATTCCCCACCTTTGGCACGTGACCGACCACGGACACACCCCACCCGAATGGAAGCAGGCCCTTTACTGGTTCGTCCAACAACTGACTTTTAGTCAGGGCGCTGGGCCTAACTAGATGGATGGACCTCAATCTGAAGGAATTGTTGCAGGACGGTGGCGGCCTGGAGGGGAAGAGGGTGGCATGGGTAAAACGATGCCTTTTGATCCAGGGTTCTTGAATGACTTGGACAAATGGGGCCGCTTTTTTCGTTATCCTTTCCCCCTCATTTCCATGAAGATTTTTGCCACCTTTCTCCTCGCGGCTGCGACCTTGACGACCTCTATCCCCCAGACGTCTGCGGCGGAGGCGGTCCCGCCTTTCATTGTGCAGAGTCATCGGGGCGCGGGGGTGCTGGCGGCGGAGAATACTATCGCGGCGTTTGAGCTGGGCTGGGGCTTGGGGACGATCCCGGAGGCGGACATCCGCACGACGAGTGATGGCGTGATCGTGGCGTTCCACGATGCCGACTTTGCCCGCGTGGTGCATGGGGCCGATGAAGCGCTGAAGAAAAAGGGGGTACAGGATGTGACCTTTGACGAGCTTTCCAAACTGGAAGTGGGGGCGGAGAGTCCGCAGGGTTTCCAAAAGCGCCACGTTTCTAGCATGGCGGATATTTTTGCCATCATGAAGGCGCGGCCTGAACGGCGGCTGTATCTGGACATCAAGCAGGTGAGTCTGCCTACCCTGGCGGCGCTGGCCAAGCAGCATGAGGTGGCCCCGCAGGTGATCCTGGCCTCGACCAAGCTGGAGGTGATCCACGAATGGAAAACGCTGCTGCCAGACTCCCACACGCTGCACTGGATGGGCGGCACGGAGGAGAGCCTGAGGGAGCGGATCGAAAGCCTGAAACGGACGGGGTTTCCGGACATCACGCAGGTGCAGATCCACGTGAGGGAGAAGAAGGGGACAACGGGCTGGACCGCGATCGAGCCTTCGGAAGCATTTTTGAAAAGCGTGGGGCCGGAGCTGAAAAAGCGTGGCATCCTTTTCCAGTCGCTGCCCTGGGGGGCGAATTCACCGGGCATCTATGAACGCCTGCTGGAGCTAGGCGTGGAGTCCTTTGCCACGGATCATCCCGATGTGGTGATGCCACTGATGCGGAAGCACCATGGCCAGTAAGCGGACATTTGATCTAGATCACGATGGCAATACGAACCGCGACGAAGGCCGTTTCACGGCCTAACGTCTTCCGTGATTAAAATCTACTGGGGCGATCTTGGTCTCGGCCCCTTGGTTCGAGCTCACGTTCACGTTTTGGCAAGAAGGGTCCACGACGATGGTGGCAGGGCGGTTTTGAAAAACATTGCCGGTCATCTGAATATCATGGCCATTGGGCGCAAAGGTGACGGCTTCCTGAGGGGCTAACTCTCCTAGAGAAAAGACATTGTCCCGCACGATGACCGGGCCGTAGCTGGCCCCTTCCTCGTATAAGGTGAAGTAGAGCTCAGGAAAACTCACGGGCTTGCCTGTCTGATAGGCGATGCGGCCCCGGCGCAGGTCGGGCTCGTTCTTCGTGGTGTTGTTCACGAACACATTGCCTTGAAGGATGAAGTTTTTCGGCTGGTTGATCCAGTTCCCACGCCCGCCGTTGCGAAAGGTATTGGCCACGATGGTGACATCCTCGCAGGACTTCTCCACGCTCATCACTCGAGAGCCATTGGTGCCATCAATCAGGTTCCCGGTGATGGTGGCATTCTGGCAAAATTCGGCGAGGAAGAAGGCCCCCATGCGGGAACCAAGGATGTGGTTATTGGCAAAGACGATGTTCCTGCAGGCCTGGATGTGCATGGTATCGCCGAGGGCGCTGAGCTGGCAGCCGGTGACCCGCACGTCATGGGCCCCAGTGATATCAAACGCCCCCTTCCCTGGCCCGCTACCCGTGGGCGCGTAGGCGGCCAGATACGTCGCGAAGATATTGTGGGCCATGATCAATTCCCCATCTGCCCCGCCCTCAAACCGGATGGGAGGGCCGCCTGGAGTCTCAGAGATTTTGATGAACTCCGGGGTGGAATCCACGATAAAGTATTGCCGCCCCCTAACCAAGTTTGATGGAAAATGCGACCCCAGAAAGGTGAGGGCTTCCTTGGGCTCGTCATTGGCACTAACAGGCCAGGGATCAGCCTGATTCGCCACGAACACGCGGTCGTCTCCCGGCTTGATGGAGATAACGGGCCGCAGTTTATCCATGCGGAAATACTTCCGGGCTCGCTCCACTTCCCAGGTTTCATAGGCCTCCGGCCAAGTGAGGATCTGCCACAGGTAGCCATAGTCCCACATGAACTTGCCACTGCGGAGCAAGGTGCAGCTTTCCACCGCCACCCGCTGGGCCGGGGTGATGACTTCTCCTTCCTGGCCCTTTTTGCTGAGACCATGCACTCCGATCACCGCGCCCGCTAGGCCGTTTGATTTCACATCGCGGAATAGGATGTCATGCGTGGTACCGCCTTCCGAGGTGGTGATCTCGATGCCTTTGGTATTCACACTGGGTTCCCAGGTGTTGTCCTTTTGCGCAGGGTCAAACACATGCCCGATGAACTCACCGCCTAACCAAGTGAAGTGGTGGATGTCCTGCCCGGCAAACAGGACCAGGCGCGCTTTGTCTCCCAGGACTTTCGGCAAGTGAAACCGGGCTCCATAAGCAGTGATGGTGCTATTGGAAACGAGCTTCACAGGCGCTGTCCCCTCCAAATGATAGTCCCCCGGCGGGATGGTAACCACACCGCCAGCCCCCACCAGCGCAGCGATGCGCGCTGTGTCATCTGCCAGCAAGGGAGCCGCCACCAAGGAGAGCAGGAGGGACAGGAGTCCGGGCGCAAAAAGTTTCATGCCTGAATCCTAACGAAACCAAACCCTGCTTGACCACGACAAAGACTGTGTGAAACGCGACACCCGCGCCCAAGCTTTGCCAAATCAGCCCCGCCGACGGCGCATGAGTAAGGCACCCAAAGACATCAACAACAGGACGGCACGGGAAGGCTCCGGCACCACGACAATGCCGACAAAGCCGGTGTCCCAAAAGCGGCTGGTATCCAGCATGAGGCCATTGAGGTCTAGGTAGTTTTGCAGCGCGCTGTCCACTTCAAAAGTGTAGGAAGTCTCGGAACCATTCACCATCGTGGTCCAGTCCAGGAGATCCCAGACCATGCCCGCCGAATAGTTCAAGTTTTCGCCACCCGAGGCTGCCCCGATCTTCACATTCGTGCTGCCGCTACTGTTCACATTCAGCGTGCCATTGATGACGAGGGTGTCGTTGTTGATGGTGCCATCCTTGGCGTAAAGACCGCCTGCGTTCGCCGCGATGGCATCCCAGTTCATGGTGCCATTGGGGTTGAGATTGGCCAGCAGATTGCTCGCATTGACGTCGCTGGTGGTGCGGCTGATCTGGAAGTCCAAGATGCTGCCACCAGTGGCATTCAACGTGACGGGGGCGGTGACCGTAAGGGCACCGAGGCCACCGGAAACAGTGGGATCGCCAGGACGAAGAATGGCCCCGGCACTCACCGCGACTCCTGCGGTGGTCACGATGAAACCATTGCCACCCAGTGCGCCCGCAGTGACGGTGACCGCCCCCGTGCCTGTGCCGGAGCCACCAGTGTTGTTCACCAGCAGCGCGCCCCCCAGCACCTCCGTGCCGCCGCCATAGGTATTGGCAGCCGTAAAGACCACCGTGCCCTGCTTCGCTGTGCCGACGAGCTGGTTTGCATTGGCATCGGGCAGGCCATCGAGATTGGTATCTAGATTGGCGTGATTGCGGAACTGGTTGATGGTGATGCGGGTATTGTTGGCCGCCATGGCGGCACCGGGCGTCTGCGAGCCAGCGACGGGAGCCGTACTGCCGGAAATAATTCCGGAAAAAACGGTAGTACCACCCGTGGCCGCACTGAGGGCAAAATTATGCACGGCTGTGATGACATTGGTGCCACCAGCCCCGGCCGCCGTACCCGTGACAGGCACGTTGACATTTTGAGCCGCGATGCTGCCGCTAAAGATCACCGTGCCGCTGGTGTTCAGACCGCCAAATTCATAGCCGTTCATGAGGTTCATGCTGCCGGAGTTCCCATACAGGCTCTGATAAACGGCTGGGGTCACCCCATTGACATTGGTGGTGCCCGCCAGATTGGTTCCTGTGCCGCCCGCCGGAGAAAGGCTGCGGGCAAAGGTGGTGCCGGGTGTCTCCATGAACAGACGGCGGCTGCCGCCCTCCGTATTCGGCGAGTAAAGATTGCCGCCATTGCCATCTCCCAGGCTGAAGGTCTGCGTGCCGATGGGGCTGGCCGTGCCCACGGCACCGACGGAGCCTTCGATGACGACGGTGCCTGCGGTGATGTTTTGACCATTGGCATAGGTGCGCGCGAGATCCGAAAAACGGATGGTGCCATTGTTTCGCCCATCGGTGCTGTTGCCAGGGGAGCCAGGGCCCCAAAACACGGTACCATTACCGCCGGTGCCAGAGGCGATCTGACCCGTGAAGTAGATGGTCTGCCCCTCACGGGTGGCGAGGAACTCGACGCTGCGTGCATTGGACCCCAGGGTCACATCGCCACTGATGGTGAGCGTGTTTGTATTCAGCCCACCCGCGCCATCGCCATCCAGGGAAAAACGCACACGTCCGTTTTGCGGGCTGGTGCCGGTATTGCCGGAAAAGTCCAGGTCGCGCTCAAAAACATAGTTTTCCGTGTCGTTCGAAGCGCGCAGCCGAAGCTGGGTGGCAGTGCTGTTGCGGATGTCGGTGGTGCTGATGGCCGTGTTTGCACTGCCCACTTTCACGGCGGAGGTGGCATTGCCCAGTGCACTGTTCTGCCCACTGAGCACACTGCCCCGGAAAATCAGCACTCCATTGGAGACCACCGTGTCTCCCGTGTAGCTGTTGTTGGTGTTGGTCATCTCCAAAAAACCATTGAGCGAACCCGTGGGCATGGTGGGCACGGTGACGTCAATGCCATTCGCCCCAGACACGAGCCCAGCCAGGCGGATGCCATTGCTGCTGCCTGCCGCCAGGCTGACATTCAGCGGCGAATTCAACAGCACATCGGCATTGATCACATCGGTCGCGTTGCTGTTCGCCAAGCGCGCCAGCAAGGCCGAACCTGACGTCGTCTGAAAAACCAATGAACCGCCTGTTCCAGCATTCAGGGTGATGCCAAAATAGGTCGAGGTAGAGTCCCCCAGATTCAGCGTCCCTAAAGTGATTTGCTGATTCAGCCGGATGGTCTGGTTTCCAGCGAGATTGATGTTCACGTTGGCCACGTCATCCACGGCATTGGGGAAAGCCGTGGCGGGAGTCCAATTCGCGGCGCTGTTCCAGTCGTAAGTGGTGCCGGCAGCCGTCGGCACCCACGTGTAGGCAGCCCCTTGGGAAACCAAGGGAAGACCAGTGATGGCCAGAAAAAGAGTCCGGGCGAGGGTTAGGTATGAGCGGGGGGATCTCATCCTATGATGTAATCACACCGTAAACACCTAACCAAGAGTAATTCGTGACATCAGGCCTTCAGTGCAAGCTAAAGACATGTCTTATCAGGAGCGGTATTTCGCCATTCATCAGCCCCAATGCTGCGCGATCTTCCGTTTCAGGAAGTCCACGCTGCGGGCGAGCTGGTCCATGCCATCCACACCATCTTCGATGCTGATCCAGCCATCGAAGCCTTGGCTTTTGAGTTCGGTGAAGATGGCGTCGTAGTCATTCAGGCCTTTGCCGATCTCGCCATGGCGGAGGCGTTTGGCGTAGCCCATGGCACCGCCTTCTTCCTTGCGCAGATCTTCGATGGTGCCTTCAGCCAAGTAGCGATCGCTGGCATGCATGGTGACCACGCGATGTGACACCCGCTTCAAGAGCTCAAGGGGATCTTCCCCGGCCAGATAGGTGTTGCTAGGGTCATAGTTGACCCCGAAAAAGGGATGCTCCACGGCGGCCACGAGCTGGCAGAAAACGTCCATCTTTTGGGCGAACTCGGGGTATTCCCAGAAATCGTCCTTGTAGTGGTTTTCGATGATCAGGGTGATGCCACGTTCCTGCGCATAAGGGAGGCAGGCATGGATGGAATCGGCCGCGAGTTTCACACCCTCATCCACGCTCAATTCAGGGCGACGCTGGCCGCTGAGCACGCGGCAGTAGCTACCGCCAAGAACCTGGGTCATGTCAATCCAGCGCTTTTGTTTGGCGATCTCCTTTTCCCGAAATGCAGCATCGGGATGTGTGAAGTCCGGGGAGCAGCACATCATGGGGATGACCTTGCCGGTATCTTCCACCTCCCGGCGAAAGCGGGGCCAGTTTTTCTCATCGGCCATTTCCAGGAAGCCTGCATACCATTCCAGGCCTTGAATATCGAGCTTGGAGGCAAGGGCGATCCATTCCGAAACGGACATTGTGCCCTCTTTGCAGAGCTGCTGCATGAATGCTTTGGGGAAGGCGGCGAGCTTGGGCATGGCAATAAAAGGGGTGCAGGAAAGACGGCCTAACAAATTATTTGCTTGGAATCGTGGAGGTATCTTTGGGTGGATTTCGACCGATGAAAGGGTGCTGCTCCAGATCCATGACTTGGCCGCTGATGGGGCCGCTTTCATCCGCCAGCCAGAAGATAGCGGCAGCGGCGATTTCCTCCGGCCAGAGGATGCGTCCGGCGGGAGCATAGACTTTGGGGAGATCCGTGTACCAGTCCTCACGCAGGCCGTGCTCGCGTTTGCGTTTGGCCTCGTTTTCCGTCAGTACCCAGCCGGGGTTGATCTGGTTCACACGCACGCCGTTTTCACGCATGAGGGTATCACCCAGATTGCGAGTGAGGGTCATCAAGGCGCCTTTGGAAATGCTGTAAGGGAGCAGGTTGGGCTCCCCACTGTAAGCATTGACACTGCCGATGTTGAGGACGCTGCCATGCGTCTTCGTCAGCGCCGGCAAAGCGGCCTTCGTGAGGAGAAAGGGAGCGAGGGCATTCACCGACATCATCTTCATGAAAAATGCGGCATCGGTGGTGTGGATGTTCCCCTGGGAAACCATAGCCGCGTTGTTCACCACGGCGTCCAACTGGCCATAGGTAGACAAGGCGAGATCGACAAGGCGCTGCGGGCAGCCTTCATTCGTCAAGTCTTCCACATGCGCCACAGCTTTATCTGCGCCCAGTTCTGCGACGACTTCGGCCGCGAGGTCTGCTTCCAGGCCATGAATGATGACACGCGCGCCTTCGGTCACGCAGCATTTCGCGATGGCCTTGCCAATGCCCGTAGCACTGCCGCTGATGAGGATGACTTTGTTTTCGAGACGCATGGTGTTGGGTTGAAAGATCGAGATGACTGAATGCTACTCGAATCCGCCTTCTTTCCGCCACGACAAAGACTGTGTGAAATCCGACATGCTCATGGGCACGACGGCGAAGGCGCTCCCAACACCTGCCAGTCACCTACTTCAAAGCCGCCACAGCCTTCTTGCCAAGATCCGCCAAGACATCCGCCAGATAGCTCCAATAGACTTCTTTCTCGATCGTGTCACGGACGATGGCAGCCGGGAGGAAACGGCGCATTTCCTTCATGAAGTCCTGGCGCATTTCTGGCTGCACTTTCAGAGCTGCGATTCGACCCTGAAGCAAGGTCACAAACTCGGCTTCTTCGCGCTGATGATCGCGGATTTTGATTGGGATGAGTTGGGTCGGGAGTTCGATGCCTTGCTGGGTGAGCCAGGTGATGTCCCAGAGATCGCGGTTCTTGATGCGGCTCTCCTGGAAAGCGAACGCGATGATCTTGTCCGCCAAGATTTCCTCGCGGCTCTGCGCTTGAAGAATGAGCCCCGAGGTGCCGAGGTCGATGCCGTAGAGATTACGCAGCATCATCGGGCGCGGGTCGTGACTGGAGATGGCGCAGATGTCGAGATGGATGCGCTGCGCTAGCAGATGCTTCTGGCCGGGACGTGTCTCGATGGTGAGCTTCCATGTGGACACCTTGCCACCGGTTTTGACCGGTTCGCTAACGCTCACAGGCAGTCCGTAGCGGGTTTGCAGCCGCTCGGTCAGCACGCGGGCTAATTCAGCAAGATCGCTCTTTTTGAAACGGCTGCCGCCCGTGAAGTCGAGGTCTTCGCTCAGCCTGGCGGAGCCGTAACAAGCTCTCAAGCAGGTGCCGCCAATAAACGTGAGACCAGCGAGCAAACCCGCCCCGCTCATCTCGCGAAGGATGTCGTGATGCAGCAGTTCCTTCTCCACCACGGGCCGCAGGGACGTCAGCTCCGCACGTGAGCGCAGTGCTTCGTTCACGAGTTGGTCAAACAAGCTCAAGCGCCACTTCCTCGTCCACGAGTTCCATGTTGCGGCGCGTGGCCTTCATGTCCCGCAGCGCCTGCCGCACCGAGGCACGCCAGAGATGCCTCTCCGGGTCATAGGTCAGCTCGCTGCTCACATCGTCAGGACGCTGAGCCGTATGCACGAACTCGATATGCCCATAGTCCCCGCAGTCTACCACATGGCTGCGCCCAGAGGTCATGAGGCTGATCCAGTTCATTGGCACCTGTGAGATCACACCCGCGTCACTCAGCACCGTCTCTAGACTGATGTAATTGAACTCTCCCGCCCGCAGCCGGGCCGCCGCATGAAAAAGTAAATGCCCCGCCGGATAGTCCGGCACCGGATAAAGATAGACTCCTCGGCAAACTCGCTTCAACAGCCCCGCCTTCGTCGCTCGCGACAGCAGCACCGCCAACTGCCCACACCCCGGCACCGCCGCCGCCAGATCCGACGGCGCAAACACACAATGCTCCCGATCCGCGATCGTGCGGAGAACTTGATCGAGTTGCCGGAGAGGCTGCATCGCTGGACTCTACAAAAGATTGCATGAAGTGCAATGTTTTGCGGTGTTCTCTAAAGAGCATCTCAAGGAGCGATCACTGATTTCACTGAATCACGTTCTGTGACAATCACACAATCTCATCCAAAATCCTGCAATAGACGCATTACAGATCATCCTCAAGTTGGCAGATGATGAAGTTGGGTTCTCGAAGTGATGCGTCATTTATGGGGACTGTAACTAGCTCTCTTTAATTGATGCCGAGTAACAGCGTGCGACGGTGCCTCAAAGGTGACAGCTTTGACGTGGTGCACATGTATGGTCTCTAAGTCAATACTGAGCGTTGGCGCACGAGTGTCTAAGTTGTGGTCAAAGAAATGGTTCAGGCCAAACATCCAATGCGTGGCGAGACTTTCATCTTCAAGTTCTGGGGGTGGAGGCATAGTTTCCAACACTCTGTAGTCGTCTTGAACACCATCGGAATCTCTCATCTCAAGTTGAACGTCCACCTTGGTTCCTTTTGGTAATTCCACCTCCTCAACTCTAGCTGCGTGGTGGAACAACACCACGTTCGATGATTCCTGTCCGGTTTGAACAGATGGAAAAACTATTCCATCCAATCGGGCTTCGTTAGCCAGGTAGTCGGCGACTGCTTGCGTGGGCAGATATTCTGACGCCTCTTCGTGCGGCATAACGGCGCGGGACATGAGATGACTCAACACCTCCAGAAAGTTACACCTCTGCATCTGCACAATGGTGGCAGGATCGAAAATGCTTCCGCCAGCGGATACCGATCTCAGGGCGGTCAAATCGAGCAGCCGAAGGGGCCGCATGATATTGAAAATGGCCAGAGCTACTTTGCTTCCGACTGGCGGCCGAACTTCAGATAGCGCCGTTCTGGCGTCTCGAGCTCCGTAGAACACAGCGATACCCCGCGCATTCATCCTTCCTGAACAGGCAGCCTCTGTGGGCGGCGTGCCGAGATGTTTCCACGGAGCTTTAAGAGACTCGGCCAGTTTGTCGTCTTCACCAGCAAAAACCCGTGCGCGGTAAAGAGCGTTAATTGGCATTCCTGGTCCTATCGTCACCACCACTCCTGTTCGACTGGTCGTTCGCAGTTCAGCAACTCCATTGAAAATCTGATCGAGGATCAGTTTGGCTGATGGTGAGAAGAAGCGGCTTTGAGTCTTGAGGCCACGCTCGAAATCATTCCATAGAACGAGGAACTCACCGTGGCCCGCATCCTTCTCAGTATAGTGAGACTCGTGCGAAAAAGCACACTCCTCTCCAACCTCGACCAGACCATGATCGTAGTGACGATCTTCTAGCACGCACCGGATGTCCTCTGCAATTTCTTCGCAGACATCAGCAGCGTTGAGAATCGCCCATTTTGCCTCCTCACCATCTCGATCCCACCCTACTTCTCGCGACATCGCATACTCAAACCCGTCGGGTTCGGTGGCGGTGCGCTCATAGTGTTCTTCAAAAGCGCGCTCAACGAGATCTGCAACTTCCTCAATAAAAAGTGTGCGCCCTTCTTCGTCGCAGTAGGAGCAGAAGCCCACGGTTCCTGTGGTTCGGATGAGGTTTTTGAGATGATCCTCTCCCACGCAATCGGAGCATACACGATTACTTTCTTCGGCATCTGGTTCAGATAAACTCACAGAAATTAATTGTTGATGACTAGCTTTTTTTGACGTGAATCTGCTTGGCAACTGCAAGAAGGCTGCATGGAGCGAGACTGTTACCTCATTTTTGGATCGTGGCTGTCATTTTTCTACAGGAGACCACCCAGAAGGCTTCTCACGCGAGTGATGCCTGGAATTCCACCGTCTTTTCCACTAAGGTTGGAGTATTGGAAATCGCACATTTGGGAGCTGCGGGCTGATTTACGACGGCACCTCAAACAACGTCATCGTCCGAGCTATGACCTCATGCAAGAAGCTGAGGGGCACTTTGCAGATGGGCTGCCATTTGCGCTCTTTCCAGTCCAGCGAGCGAATATGATCGCAGAGAACTAGGCCACCGATTGGAAGTCCAGCAGGGACGGCGAGTTCGAAGGGGTAGCCTTTGGCTTTGCTGGTGATGGGGCAGAAGATGGCGAGACCAGTTTTCTCGTTATAGCGGGTGTGGCTCAAAACGATGGCGGGGCGGCGGCCTGCCTGCTCACGCCCTGCTTGGGGATCGAAAACCAGCCAACCGAGAGTGCCGAGTTCGGGCACGGGCGGGCCTTTGGTCTTCATGGAGGCAGAACCTCCCGGCCCACGTCTGCACCCCATTCGGTCGCCAAGTGGAGGTTTTCAGGCGTCACTTGGTCGAGCAGGTCATCGAGATTAATCTTCTTCGGAGCAGCCTTCACGGTGAGCCCGGAAGCGCCGACTTTAAGCGTCACGGGATCGCCCTCCTTGACATGAATTTGCTTGGCGACGGCAAAAGGGATGCGCAAAGCGAGACTGTTGCCCCATTTTTGGATTGTGGCTGTCATGTCTCTACATTGAGGCTACTCATGAAACTTGTCAATGGTGCCAGCTTGATTCTACGGAGAAGACACCACCGCAGTTCGCAGCGCCGCCAGCTCACCCAACTCCTCAGCGCTCAACGCCCGATCAAAGACCGCCACGCCACCGATCCAGCCGGTGAAGCCGACGCTGCGGCTGCTGTGGATGACACGGCCGATGGTGAAGGGGCCGCCGCTTTGGGCGTCCTTCGGCGTGTAGAGATCGTGCGGGTACCACCAGGGGTTCAGTCGCAGGGCGACGAGATCACGAGCGACTTCTTTTCCGCCGCGCAGTGTCACCTCGATTTTGGTGAAGCGATGCTCACGCAGTTCGATGCGTTCGTCTGCGGATTCGCGCAGCACTTTCACGCTCAGCGGCTCGCCTTCTGGTGGATTGTAATATTGATCTTTCGGGAAGGCCTCGTCCTCGCCCTCCTGCTTGCCGGGCAGCTTCGCGTAATGGCCCTGCATGTAAGCATTGTAGGCAAAGGAGATGAGCTTGTCCTTCTTCGGGTTGTCCAGCCAGCGGTCGCCGGAGATGCCATCGAGCCAGCCGGTGAGTTCGTCCTTTTCATGGTCGAAGGTCATGGCAAAGCACTGCCACGAGGCATCGAGCACTTCATGGGATGAATCGGCGGGAACTTCGGGTGAAAGGCCGGCGGAGTTGCTCTTGTGCAGAGCATACTTGTTGAGGAAGGAACTCGCGCCGTTTTCCGAAACGTGCCCACAGGCACTGCCTTGTTTGTTGAGGCCAGCAAAGAGGGCGTATTGGCGCTGCCCACGCTCCACCTTGGCGATGGTGGTCGTGCTTTTTTCTTTCAAGTCGGTGCCTTCATGCCAGATGCCTGCGAGGGCGTGATTGCCACTTTCGCGAATGGCCCAGACGACGACCGTCACGGACTTGCCAGTACCTTTGATGTCCAGCGGGGTATCATGCAGCCGCGCACGCGGCACGAAGAGGAAGGGGCGGAAGTCCGGATCGCTCTCCTTCACAATCTGAATCGCCTGACCAAAAGGGCCACGCCCCAGGAGCGGGAAATCTGCATAGGTGGCCTCACGGCCCGCACCCCAGTAATCCTTGACGTAGTTCGCGGCATCCAGCGGGTAGTCTGTCTTGGCTCCTGCGGGCACATGGGCAGTAAAGCGATGAACGCCAGCAGGCTCACGCTTCACAAAGTCCCAGAAGGCAACGAGGCCGGGTACGCTGGTGACTTCAGCGACTCGGGAGGCGGTGGCTTGTTCGGCTGCATGAGTGAAGGCAGCCGCGCTCAGGGTGAGGAAAAGAAGGCGAATCATAGGCTGGGCTGATCTTGGCAAAACCCAAGCAGAGCGCCAGCCGATGTTTAGGCCTTTTGCATGCAGGGCTGTTCTAAAACCCTGCATGGCAACTTTCTGCCCGCCTACTTGGCGATGCCCTTGATGGCGAAGTCGTCATACTCCACGTCCACCGGATTGGTGGTGAGGCTGATCAGGGATTTGGTGGCATGGGTGATGCCATCAGATTTAAAGCTGCCGACTTCTTTGCCATCAATCGTCACCTTGAGCTCGTCGCCCTGAGTCTGCACCACCAGCGTGTGCCACTCCTGCAGGGCCAATTTCACAGGCAGGCGCTTGGCTTTTGCTGCCAGCATCTTCTTTTCATCTTCGGTGAGTTGATTGGCCTTTTTACGCTCATAGAGACCGCCTTCGAGATTGAAGCCGCCGGTTTTGGCGTCGGAGAGATTCACGCTCGTGGGGCTGATGGTGGCCTGGCAGATGTGGCCGGCATGGGAGCCCTTGTAGTTCTTGTCATCGAACCAGACATTGAAGCTCTTGGCCTTGTCGCTGACGAAGCGGAACTTCACGGACACTTCGAGGTCCTTTTCACCTTCGATGCGGATGTGATCCACAGCGGAGTGATCCGAGGTGGGTGCGGTGATGCCGACCAGCACACCGTCTTTGACAATGCTGGCGCTTTTGTAGTGGCCCCAGGCCTTGCCAAAACCTTCGGCAGTAAAGTCGTCGGAGAAAAGAACACGCGGATAGTCAGCCGAGAAGGCAGCATTGACCGTGAGAGAAAGGAGAGCCAGAGGCAGCAGGATTTTCATGGGAAGCTATTAACGTGAGGCTGGGAAACAACTAGCGTCGTTTTGTGGCGACGGCCTTTTTTACACGGGCCGTAAGACACTCTTCACCACCTCGCCTTTGTGCATTTTCTCAAAAGCTTCATGCCATTCCGTGACAGGCCAGACGCCGCCAATGATGGGTTTCACGTCGAACTGGCCGCTGGCGAGGAGAGCAATCACGCGCTCCCAGATCGGCCAGTTGTGACTGAAGCTGCCCTGAAGCGTGATGTTCTTCTGCACTAGGGGATCCATGTTGAAGCCGAGGGGCTGAGGCCCCCAGCCAACTTTGCTGATCCAGCCCGCTGGGCGGACGATATCGAGGGCGATCTTGAGCGTAACGCTGGCACCAGCGGCATCAATGACGCCATCGCAGCCGAGGCCATCGCGCTCCAGAGCCCACGGTTTGGCATCGCCGATGATCACCTGGCAGCCGTAGTGCTTGCGGGCGAGTTCCAGGCGATGGGCATCCTGGGGCAAGCCAACGATGGCCACCTCCGCACCACAAAGACGGGCCATGGCCGCGCAGAGGATGCCGATGGTGCCAGGGCCGAGAACGACCACACGGTCGCCTGGTTCAATGCGGGCATTCTTCACCACCGCATTATAGGCCACGCAGCAGGGCTCCGTGAGGCAGGCCTGCTCAAAGGGCAGATGATCTGGCACGTGATGCAGGATGCGGCTGGGCACCCGCACATATTTGGTCATGGCACCGTTCACGCCATAACCAAATCCTTTGCGGGTATTGTCCAGATTGTACAAACCCCGACGGGTCATGGGATTGTCCTTGGAAATGATGGCGGCGGTTTCAGACACGACGCGGTCGCCTTCCTTCCAGCCTTCGACGTCTTTGCCCACCTGGATGATGTGACCGCCAAATTCGTGGCCGAGCACCACAGGGTAGTTCACCGGCCAGGAGTGGTCTGCTGTCCACTGGTGAAGATCACTGCCGCAGACGCCCACATTGGCGACCTCCAGCAGCACGTCCTCCGCGCCGATTTCGGGCTGCTCGATTTCACGGATTTCGACAGAGCCTTTTTCAGGCGCGTAATTGACGACGGCGGCGGATTTCATGGGTTGGAGTTGCCATGATACGACAATGCCGTGGCTCATCACCACGACAAAGTGTGTGTGAATTGCGACAAGCCTGCCTTAGATGAGCCGGCCACGACGGCGGGTGCCGAACAAGGCCATGAGCCCGAGCAGCAGCAGCATCGCGCGCCCCGGCTCTGGCACCACCACAACGACTCCGAGGGTGGCAAAGTGGCTGGTATCCCAGAACAGGCCCGAGCCGGATATATCTGGCAGGTCCAGATCCAAGCCAGCATCCAGGTCGCCGAAACGGGCGTCAGGTCCCAAGTTGGTCGAGCTATTGAAGGCCGTGGTCCAGTCCACGAGGTTGAAGATCTGGCCATTCTGCGGTGTGAAGTTCAGAGATAGCACCTGGATTTTTGCTCCAGTCGCCTGATCCAGCGTGCCGGTGATGCTCACCTGATCGTGGTTTCCGAGGCCCCCCGCATTGGCGATGATGTAGTTGTTGTAGCCCAAGGAACCGTAGGCATTGCCGCCGAAGTTGTTGGTGCTGGTGAAGCTGGCGGTCGTGATCTGCAGTTGCAGGGTGGAGCCGCTGGCGAGGTTGAGCCCGGTGCCAAAGCTGAGCCTTTCCGCCGCATCATTCACACTCGAACCTGGGGCAATGATGGAACCACTGAGGGCGGAAATGGCCCCCGTCACGCTGCCCCCACCTTCCATAATCTGGCCGGCCTGTAGCTGGAAACCACCGCTGACGGCATTCACGTTGAAGGTCGCGCCCGTGAGGACACTGATCCTGGCAGAATCATTCAGCGAGCCGGTCGCCCCGAGGGTGAGCGTGCCCGCGGCGATGGTGGTGTTACCCGTGTAGGTGTTGACCCCGCTCAGCAACAGGGTGCCGGTGCCGGTTTTAAGCAGGTTGTCTGCACCTGTTCCGTTGTCGGTGATGATCCCGGCATAACCCAGGGTTTCTGCGGTGTTCACCACGTCCAGAATCCCAGTGCCAGTGCCGCCGGCCTCTCCCAACGCGATGCCGCGGTTCGAGTTGAGCGTGACGTTAGCCCCCACGGAAAGAGAGCCGCCGTTGAGCACGATGTTATCCGGAGTGGCTGTCACCGGGGCCGCGCCCAGGGAGTTGTCATTGTTGATTCGAAGGCTGCCATTTTCCACGGTCACCGCGCCCTCTGCACGCCAGTCCAGCGAAGCGGTGTTGTTGCCTGTCAGGGCGAGAGTGCCGATGCCCGTCTTCACCAGGCCGCCACTGCCAGTGATCGTGCCGAAGATCGTCTGCAAGGTGCCAGGGCCACTATTCACGGTGACGGTGCGCAAGCTGCTGCCCCAGGCGATGGCACCAGAGAGAGTCAACGCTGCGGGCACTGCGGGGCCGCGCACGCCCAGGGTAAAGTCACCGCCGACTGCCACGGCATTGGAAACGGTGCGGGCGGTGCCATCGGCCGTCAACGTGGTGTCTTGGCCCAGGGTCAAAGTGCCAGTGCCCAGAGGGCCGCTGGTCACCGTACCCGTCGTGCTGGCTCCGATGACCAGCCCACCAGACTGGAGATCCACCCCACCGGAAAAGGTGCTGGCTCCGCTCAGTTGCAAGAAGCCGTCACCCGTTTTGATCAGGCCCGCTCCCGTGCCCGTGATGGCGCTGGAAATGTTCAACGCCGCCTGTTCAGGCGAGAGTGCAGCTTCAGCATACCGAATGGCCGCGACGTCCACGGTGCGGGTGCTGCCGCCAAGACTCAGCGTGCCCCCAGAGATGGTCGCCGTGCTGCTCACATTGGAGGAAGTGACCTCGATGTTTCCGCCCAGTGTCAGCGTCCCACTGCCGACGTTGATGGCTGGGTTGGTGCTGCCACCCGTGTTGTTAAAGGTCACATTGTTCAGCGTGTTGCTACCCGTGAGGGTCAGGACCGAGGGACCATTCAAGGTCACGTCTTGGGCGGCGATGGTGCCATTGATTTGAGTGACGGTGCCTCCATTGAGGGTCAGCCCTCCCGCAGGCAGATTTCCCGCTGCACCCGCCGTGCCGATCTGAAGGATCTGACCGTTCACCACGGTGCCGCCGGTGTAGCTGTTCAGGTTGCTATTTAGCACCACTGGGAACTGGCCAAACACACCACCCCAGACCACTAAGCGCACCGCTTGGTTGTTGGTGGGGTTGTCAATGATCGCCGAATTGATGGTGAAGAGGTTCGCAGTGGCTTTGTTCTGATAAAAAATGAAGAGGTCGGTGGTGTCTCCAGGATTGATCCCACCCGCCGTGATTCTTCCCTGGTTAGGCGTGGTGCCGATCTGCGGGGTGAAAGTGACATCATTTTCCATGCTGGCGGAAAGGCCCCCACTGGTGAGATTCAGCACGTCTGTGGCATTCGCAAAGCTGATCACCGGAGCCGGGGTGGCCGTAGTTCCAATGAAGTTAAGCGAGTTGATGTTGAGGCCGCTTGCCGCCACGGCACCCGAGGCCGCCAGACGAATGTTTTGCGTCGGTTGGCTGGTGGCTGGCAGGGCACTGCCATCGTAACCGGCAAAGCCCACCGTATTCAAGGCACCGACTCCACCGGCAGTGTCATAACCGGCAAACTCCGCCGCATTGGTGTTGAAGTAGTTCGTCACGATCGCCCATGGACCCACGATGTTGTTGGTCGTAGCAAGCCCACCCGTAACCACAATATTTTCTGAAGAACCACCGGTGCTGGCCACAAGGCCCAGACGTTCCGAACTGGTGCCCGAGTAGCTCTGGCCAAAGTTCACCGTCGCTGCGGCATCGGCATCCCGCGTGAAGCCTGAAAGCGTCAGCGTGGCCGACTGCGGCATCAGGCTACCATTATTGCTACCTGTCGCAGCGGTGATGATGTTGCTGCCCTGAGCGAGGCTCACGAGGCCCACCGTTTCCGATGCCATGGAGCCGCCACGGCCATACAGGCTGAGGGTGCCACCGCGCAGAGTGATGCCAATGTCATCCGCCAGCCGGTTTGCATCGTCGGTCAGGAAATTGTTTTCAAAGCGCAGCGCGCCGTAGCTGAGATCCAGGCTGGAAGACTCCGTGATCTTGCCGCCATCACGCAGGCTGGTGACCCCGCCATTCAAGACCGTGGGGCCTGTGTAACTGTTTTCATTGGTGAGGTTCAGCGTGTTGCCATTGGAGCGGATCAAGGTCACCTCTCCCGTGATCTGTCCGGCAAAAGTGGTGCTGGTGGTCTCATTGATCACAAGCGTGGAGGAGCTGTTGGTGGAGGTGATGATGCCACCCGTCATGGGCGTTTCACCCGCCGTGCTGCCCAGGCTGCGCAGGGCACCCACCATTTGCGTGGTGCCGTTGAGATCCAGTGTCCCGCCGGTGTTGACATTGAGAGGCTGCCCGGCCAGGAGGGTTTGATGGCCGCCTGCCAGTTTCAGGGTGCCCTGATTCACGGTGGTAGCGCCCGTGTAGAGATTGGAAGCGGTGAGACTGAGGGTTCCCGCACCGGTCTTAGTTAGGCCACCCGTGGTGCCCGTAATGACGGAGCCGATCTCCAGATCTCCCAGTCCATGGACAATCAACTCGCGGTTGGAACTGGTGGAAAGCAGACCGCCCTGGATGCCCGAATTTCCTGTAAAGGCCAAGAGGCCGCCACTTTCAATATTCAGCGTCTGCATGGGGTTCAGTTCCACGCCACCAGAGCTGCGAAGATTCAGCGAGTTGATGGAGTAAGCTCCCAACCCGACTCGGCCAGCTTCCAGCGCCACATTGGTCCCTGCCTGAAGATGACCCAGTTCCTCACCCGCCACGGCATTCAGCGCTATGATCCCACGGACGGAATCGTAGGTGGCAAAGGCGGTGCCTGAACCCGTGATGGATTGATCCACAATCGCCCAGGGCAGGATACCGCGACTGGCCGTGCCCGCTGCACCTGTTTGACCCACAAAGGTAGGGGCCGTGGTGGCTTTCATCGTCGCCACACCCGCACCTGGGGTGTTGCCCAAATTATCACCACGAAAAAGCGCCGTGCCCTGCGCGCTGCGAGAGAAGCTGCCGCTATTCACCTGCAACGTCAGCGACTGGCTAGGATCTGCATCCAAGGTCAGCACACCAGCGGTGTTGCCCGTTGACAAGTTGCTGCTGGTGATGGTTTCCAAAGTCGGCGCGCTGGCATCGCCAAGGATGGTGAGATTGCCGCCGAAATGGACGCCTCGAGTTCCCAGCCGGTTATCCAGATGGCCTGATCGGTTATCCAGCACCAGGGTAGCCCCTGGGCTGAGCTGCACGGCAGCCCCACCGGCGATTTTTCCAGTGGTTCCGCTCAGCACCAGGGTGCCGTTGTTCACAAGGGTCGTGCCAGTAAAAGTGCTGGTGCCCGTGAGCGTCCAGGTACCGGTGCCCATCTTGATGAGTGTGCTGGCCCCGGTGGCAATAGGACTGGCGAGTGTGCCATTGCCAGCGCCGGTGAGCGTCAGTGAAAAAGTGTTTGAAGTGATGGTGCCCGAGGGGGTGAGATCTGCATTGGCCGTGATGGCGTTGGCACTGGTGAGATTCAGCGTGCTGCCTGCTTCTACCCCAATAGCCGCCGTGCCATTCAGCACGATGTCACCCGAGACTGTATTGGCCCCGCTGCCCGTGAGGCTGAGCAAGGCACCGGTGCTGTTGAGACCCGAAGAAAACAGGTACAGTTTGTCCGCTACGGTGATGCCACTCAGCCCGCCATTGAGATGCAGGGCCGTCTCCTGGTTGTTCACCCAAGTGGTGCCCACCGTGCTGCCTAAGGCCGCTGAGTTGGAGATTTTGAGAACGCCGTCCTGGACGATCACCGTGCCGTCCCAGCCTGTGTTCGCCGCATTGATTTCAAAGGTGCCGTTGTCAGACTTCACAAAGCCGTTGTTGCCAAGGAAAGCGCTGTTGAGAGTGAAGGTCTTGCCTGCGACCACCTGGAAGATGTTGTTGGTGGCCGCGTTGTTGCCCAAGGTGAAGCTGCGACTGGTCGCGAAGGTTTCGAGGGCACGGAAAGTCGAGGTGCTGTTGGAATCCGTCATCAGCACTTGGTTAGCCGCATTGCCCAAAGCGCCATCGCTGGAGACGGCGAGGCCCCCGCCGGTAATGAGGATGTTCCCCACGAAGTCATTGCTGCTGTTGGTGAGCTGAACCATGCCGGCACCGCGTAGGGTCAATTGCGAGCTACCCGTCACCTTGCCACTGAGCGTCAATGCCTGGATGAGGTTTGAAGGTTTGGCCGTGGCCAAGTTGAGAACGGTGTTGCCCGTGGCACCCGGGCTCAGGGTCGTCGTGCCGGAGAACTCCAGGCCGTAGCCGTTGTTGTTGGTCACCGTCAGCACATTGCCGCCGATGCTCAGGTTCCCCATGCGAATGGTCTTGTTGGCCTGAGTGCTCGTCCCCGCCAGCGTATTGACGGCGATGGTGGCATCTGCCCCCACCACGACATTTTGGCCGAACGTGAAGGTCTCCGGGGTGCCTCCATTGTTAGGCAGGGTGCCATTCGCACGCAGGTCCAGGGTGCCTCCGTTCAGCGCCACATCTCCACTGCCCAGGGCCTGGGAGCCGAGGATGCGCAGCGTGCCCGCATTCACGGTGGTCTGTCCGGTGTAGGCATTCGTGCCTGCCAGGGCCACAATGCCTGCGCCCGACTTGGTCAGCGCGCCTGTGGTGGAAAGGATGTTGGACGTGAGGTTCAACTGATCCGCCCCGACATCCGCGCGGATGACCAGTTCCCTGCCACCGCCAACCGTGATGCCCGTGCCGCCATCAATGGTTGCCGTAGAGGCTCCAGATTTCAGAATACCACCCGCAGAAACCGTCAGCGTGGCCCCAGAGGCAAGGCTGACATTGGAAGCATTGCTGATGCGCAAAGTCTCGATGCTGTCCGTGGTCTGGGCCGAAAGACTGCCCGTGAGATTCACATGCTTACCGCTGCCCGTTGCCAGGGTAGCCCCGGCGCCCACGCTCGCCGTGTTGCTATCCGTCGTGTAATCGAGTGCGCGGACAAACCCGCCCACATCGTAGGCGGCGTAGTTGGCTCCGCTGACAAAAAGACCAGCGTCCATGAAAGCACCTGCGGTGCGAGCCGAGGCAAACGCTACCTTTTGCAAAGCGGTGGTCGCTCCTGTACCACCCACGGTGAAATTGACGGTGGCTCCGCTGGAACGGTTAAAGCTCGCGAAGGTGAGCGTGCTATCAAAGGCGAGGGTGCGCTGAGAAAGGACCGTCGAGTCTCCGACCTCAAGTCGCAGCACGCCGAGCGTTTCACTGATGGCGGCAGTCGCTCCTGTATTATCGTAACGGAAGGTGCCGTTGCCCGCCATGACTAAATCTGAAGTGTCGGCGATGCGGCCCGTGTTACCATTGAGCTGGAGCACCGCTGGGCCACGCACGGTGGTGCTGCCACCATAGGTGTTGTTACCGCTGAGGGTCACATTCCCCACGCTGCTGCCCTGAATGCCCACTTCCAACGAATTGCCTGCACCCGTCAAAGCGCTGGAGACAGTGAGGGTGGAGCTGCCACCACCCAGGCGAAAGGTCGTGCCATGAGGGGTGAGGGTGCCGGAGTAAGTGGCATTGTTCCCAGAGCCCAGACGCATGTTGGGGAAAGCCGAAAGGTTGAGCGCCCCACCGCTGTTGGTCCAAAGCGCCAAAGTGCCAACGGAGGCCGTGTCCACACGATCCACAAAGGCTTGATCGATGGCGTAGTTCGCGGCGAGTGTGGCACCATAGTTCACCGCGACATTGCGGCCGGTCCCGCCCAGCGCAGCATTCTTGTTCACGATCAGGAAGCCCGCATTCACCGTGGTGCCACCCGTGTAGGTGTTGGTGCCCGTGAGGTAAACTCGCCCCTGGCCGGTCTTCGTGAGGCTGTAGCCGTTGCCACCATCGCTGATGTTGCCGCCAAGGGTAAGTTGGTTGCTATTGGAGGTGATGTTGATGTTGTCACTGAAGGTCACCGCTCCCGTGCCCAGGTTGAGACTCTGTGAACCGAAGAAGGAAAAGCTACCGTTGATCTCCACCGGGTTGTTGGTGGTCAGGGCCAAATTAGCGATGCTGGAGTTCAAATAACCGCTGTTGATTACCAGTTTGCCGCTGGTCGCTCCTAGAGAGGTGGCATTACCCAAGGTGAGGGTGCCTTCATTCAGCGTCACACCACCCGTGAAAGTGTTGGCCCCATTGAGGGCCAGGGTGCTGTTGCCAGGGCTGTTTTGCACGATGGCCACTTGGCCCAAACCGTCGCTGATGATGCCGCTCAAGGTAACAGGGCCCGTGCCCACGTTGGTTGCAAAGGGATTGGTCGTAAGAGCGGGCGAACTGACCCCTTTATTCGTGATCACTTTAAGACCCGTCGTCCCTGCAGAGATCGCCCCCGAGATGGTCAGGGTGCGGTCCGGCGCGGTGTTCATGACATCCAGCGAGCTATTGAGCACCACCGGCGCAGAGATCGTATCCCCCGCACTGGTGCTGATCTGCACGAGGCTGGCATTGGCTCCATTGGGCGTGTTGTCGAACGTCAGCGTGGTCCCGCCCGATGAACTGATGGTCAGCGCACGGCGGTCTGTGCTGTTGTTGTCACCGAGGCGGATGGCGCCAAGGATGCGGGAGGTGTCCAAGACAATGGTCTGGTCAGCCGTGACCAAGTTGGCGTTGGCCAGGAAAGCCGTGAAACCGGCACCGTCTGCAATCGTGCCGCTCCATTTGGCAGCTTCACTCCAGTTTGAACTTCCTCCAGTCGTGAAGATCCAGGTTCCATCGGCTGCCCGGAGGCTCCACTGAGGGATCAGAGAAAATGTGGCTGCCAGCAGGCAAAAGACGTGGGAGGAGAAACGGAATCGGGCACTGACCATGGTTGTGAAAAAGCAGATGATTGGAAGCAAAGAACCCTTACAGCAGGGTTTAAAGAAAGCCTTTGCTCTTCAGAGAGGGATTGTGGACATGACATCCGCAGCACGCCTAACCTGGAATCGGTAGCATGGTTGCAAATGACGTCCGGAAACACGAACATGCCTGGGGGAGGGCAGCGACATTGGGTGGGGGTCGGGAAAAACGTCATTCCACCCTAAAATCCTTCTTACATCGACTAAAATCCGACAAAGAAGGCAGCAAAATCGCTCACCGCAGGAAATGATAAAGGTTATTCCATAAACCACTAAACCAATCGCTCATTGATCGCCTTGGCAATCGCGCTGCCCCTGCTGCGTACCTGTAACTTTTCATAGACACTGCGGATGTATTCATCAGCCGTGTAATAGCCGATGCCAAGCTGCGCGGCCGCTTCCTTGATCGTGTGGCCTTGGACCAACAGTTGCAATATGTCATGCTCGCGTGGAGTCAGGCCATAGTCACGCGGGGGTTCGTTGGCCTTGGAAAGCATTTCCAATACCCGACGGGCGATGCGCGGATTGATGGGTGAGCCCCCGGCGGCCGCGGAACGAATGGCCGTGGCTATGTCTTCGGTGCCGGACGTCTTGAGCAAATAACCCGCAGCTCCGGCGCAAATGGCGCGGAAGATTTTCTCATCATCTTCAAAAACGGTGAGAATGACGATGGCCGCCTTCGGCGCGAGCTGGCGCAGCCGGGCGATGCCTTCGATGCCGCTCACGCCAGGCAGTTCCACGTCCAGCAGCAGGACATCAGGGGCTGGGTGCTCGACTAAAGCGGCGAAAGCATCTTCACAGGCGGTGAAACGCTGGGTGCAGCGCAGGTCATCCAGACGGTTGAGTGCACGCATGAGCCGCTCGCCATAGACTTTGTGATCTTCGACAAGCCAGACGTGGAGGGTGGGTGGAGTTTCAGCCATGGCGCGGGAAAGTGATGCTGACGGTGGTGCCCTGTCCTGGGGCGGAAGTGATGACGGCGGAGCCGCCGTGCTTGGCGGCGCGACGTTGAAGATTAGTGAGGCCCATGCCACCGCTGGATGCGTTCTCAGGCTCGAATCCGCAGCCATTATCTAGCACGGTCAGCACCAGGGTTCCCGGCCCCCGTCGCAGGGTGATCTCTGCCTGGGTGGCCTGGGCATGGCGTTGGAGATTGTGCAGGGTCTCTTTAAACATCAAAACCAGATCACGCCGCAGGTCCATGGGCGGAGGGCTCACCTCATCCGCTGAAAAGGTGTGGGAAAGGCCGCGCAGCATTCGGTCGGCAATTTCACGCAAATGCGCCACGAGGTCATCGCCGCCGTAGCTTCCCGTCTGAGCAAGGCGCACAATGTCACGCATGGAGTCCATGGTCTGCCGAGCTGTGTCACGGATCTCCTGAAGGTCGTGTTTCACCTCGCCATCACGCGCGGTGGTCAGGGCATCCTCGGTGATGAGCATGATGCTGCCCAGGCTGCTGCCGATCTCGTCATGCAAATCCTGCGAGATCCTTTGACGCAGATCATCCAGCTCGCGCTGCCGGATCCGCCGCTGGCGCAGGTAAGCACCTAACAAAATAAGCAACATGATCCCCACCAACAAAGTTAAAAGACCCCATCCCACCGCTTGAAGCCCCCTTATTAAGGCGGCTTGCCGAGCCTCCAAAACCTTGAGGCCCTGCATCGCCTCTCGTCGTGCCGAAAGGCCTGCGAGCCAGCCTGGAGCTTCGACAATGTCTGCCCCGCTGGCAAAGCCATCCACCAATGCCGAGGGGGACCAGCCATTGCCCTCGGTTTGATCCGATGCCTGCACGCTCTTTCCTAACGCCCGGTTTTGGCCCCCGGACCACACCTGCATTTCCGCCAGGGCCAGAACTACGCTGCCATTGCTGACATGAGGCTCCAGCACCTTCAGCCGCACCCAGCGGGCGCGTGCATTCGCCGTGGGAATGACCACCGGATTGTCCCCTGGCGAAGCCACGTAGCCACCCGACTGCGGTGAAGGGAAAACGTGAGCTGCCGACTCGGGGGTTTCGAGAAGCTCAATCTCATAATGCACGGGGAAACCATATCCGTGACTGTGGGCAAACTGGGGCGGCTGCGCGGGAAAGAGCCTCACCTCCTCGATGGGCATGACCTCCCCGAGATCCACCGTGACCCAGGGATTGGAGGTGGCCATGCGTTCACTCACAGGCTTGCTGCGAAAGCCCAGTGAGGGGCTGGAGCGAAGGCCCAAAGGCGGCCCCACCACCGAATGCCCATCCACCACATTGATGCGCCCCCAGTCCGGCCGGGTGCCCTGGCTGCTGCTGGCAAAAGCATGCGATGGCCCGATGGCCTCGATCCTGGCCGCCAGATTGTGCGGACCTTGCAGCAGCATGACCTCTCCAAGAGCGAAAAGGTAACGCTGATCTTCACGAAACAGTCGCGTGGCGGTGATGCGCACCTTTTGCGCCCGATGTCCCTGCGCGGGAATGACCACGGGCAGCAGGCCGGGATTGGGGAAATCTTCCTGCGTGTAGTCCGCCAGCAAACGGCGTTGCGTCTCTTCCCCCCCGCCCAAAAGCTCCACCCGAAAACGCAGCGGAAATCCGTACCCGGAAACAGCCGCCCCAGCACCCGGGGGCGGGGCCAGCAGGACCACCGCATCCAGACTTTCAGGCTGCCCGAGATTCAGCTCCATCCACTCCACCGTATCGGGCGAGGATGAGTAGTCGCTATGCCAGCCCAGGCGTTGCGTCACCTGCGGAGTTGGGGCGGGGGGCAACGTCAGCAGCTTGGCCTCCAAACTCTGCCGGGCGGTCTCGATGCGCCTCCACTCGGGACTCAGCCATGACCACGGAGAAGCCGCCTGCACGGAACTGGCCCCTAGCATGAGCAGCCAGGCAAGGCCCAGAGTCTGGCAGTTGGGGCATAGCATCCTGGGTGCAGGATAGCCAGCGGCGGCAGGCTACGCCACCTTCTTCTCTACCACCCTCTCCCCCGAACATTCGGGGGACTTGCAGGAACATCAGTCGGCAGCCGTTTTGGACTGTCCATGATTTGGCGGTGTCTTTACCTCTTTGCCCTCAGCCCGATGTTGGTTTCCCCAAACCTGCACGCGGCTGAACCATCGGCACTGGACAGCTTAGTGAAGCGTTTTTTCGCGGAGCACTGCACGAGCTGCCACGGTGAAAAGAAGCAAAAGGGCGACCTGCGGGTGGACAACCTGACGGTGAACCTGGACTCCCCCAAGTCCCTCATGCACTGGGAGGAAATCATGAACCGGATCAACTCCGGCGACATGCCGCCGGAAGATGAGTCACGCCCGAAACCAGAGGAGATCTCCCGCGTCGCGGAATGGATCGTCAGCCAGTTGCGCGAGGCCGAGGTGGCCAAACAATCCTCCGCCAGTGAGCGGGTCTCCTTTCGCAAACTGTCACGTGAGGAGTATGCGAACTCCATCCGTGATCTGCTGGGTGTGAACTTCGATGTCAAAGCCCCAACGGGCCTGCCCGAAGACCCGGACTGGAAAGGCTTTGAGCGCATCGGCTCCGTGCTCACCCTTTCCCCTGCCCACGTGGAAAAGTATCTCTCGGCGGCAGAAACCATCCTGGATGAAGCCTTGTCCCTGCGGCCGGAACCCAAGCGCGAGGTCATCCGCTGGGGCGCTTTTGACATGCGCTGGAAGGACTTTGCCAAGGAATATCAAGCCCGTGGCATTGCCGACCAGGTGCGCATCGAGATCGTGCCTAACAACTACACCACCGACACGTGGAATCTCGAGGTCAAGAACACTGGCGAGTACCTTCTGAAGCTGAAACTGAGCGGCCTGCGCTCGGAAGGCGGTCGCGCGCCCCGGCTAAAAGTGTACATGTCGAGCATTGATAAGACCCTCATCGAGCAAGATGTGGATGCACCGGAGGACAAACCCATCCTGGTAGAGGCGCGAGTGCATCTGGCCGCAGGCAAGTATCCCATCCGCATCATCAACTCCGTGCCGGGACCGAACCCGGAAGGCCGCCGCTCGCGGCACTCGGGCACCCCCAATGCCTTCACCACGGTGCGCAGCCGTGTGCCCTGGCAGTTGAAGCTGACTGACGATGATTTTAAACCCATCCAGCCAACCCTCATCGTGGACTCCGTGGAGTGGGATGGACCCATTGTGGACTCCTGGCCCACAGCAGCACACCAGCGGATTTTCTTTGGCGGTGAAAAGGCGGTGAAGGATGCCACTTACGCTCGCGAGATCGTTTCCCGCTTCGCCATCCAGGCCTGGAGACGGCCCGTGCAGGAGGGCGAGGTCACGCATCTGCTGAAGCCTTTTGAGCAGGCCCAGAAACTGGGAGACAGCTTCGAGCTTTCCGTGAGGAACTCCCTGCTGGCGGTGCTGTGCTCGAAGAGCTTCGTTTATCTGGAAGAGGGCGACGTGAAGAAGCCTAACCAAAAGCTCAACGATTGGGAGCTCGCCTCCCGCCTCTCCTATTTCCTCTGGAGCACCATGCCCGATGCACGCCTGCTCGAGCTCGCTCGCACCGGCCAACTGCACCCGCCAGAAAACTTGCGCGCCGAGGTGCGGCGCATGCTGAAAGACCCCAAGGCGCAGGCCTTTGCCACCAGCTTTCCACGCCAGTGGCTGCAACTGCGCAAAGTCGGCATGTTCCCGCCCGACAAGGTGCTTTATCCCGAATACGACGAGAACCTGGAGCAGAGCATGGTCGCCGAAACCGTGGGCTTTTTTGGCGAAATACTCAAAGGCAACCGCAGCCTGCGTGAGTTCCTCGACTCTGACTGGACGATGATGAACGAGCGCCTGGCCATGCACTATGGCTTTGATGGCATTCACGGGGACGAGCTCCAGCGTGTCTCGCTGAAACCGGAAGACCATCGTGGCGGCCTGCTCACCCATGCATCCATCCTCAGCCTCAGTTCAGATGGCACCCGACATCGTCCCGTACATCGCGGAGTGTGGGTGCTGGAGTCCATCATTGGCAAACCGCCGCCACCACCGCCGGCGAATGTCCCCGCCCTGAGCACGCCTGCACCCAATGCCAAGAAGACCACCGTGCGTGAAAAGCTGGAGCAGCACCGCGCCGACCCGAACTGCACCGCCTGCCATAACAAGATCGACCCTTTGGGCGTGGCCTTTGACAACTACGATGCCATCGGTCGCTGGCGCACAGTGGAAACCCTCAAGGAAGGCACCGGGGCCAATCCGCCGCTCGACCCCAGTGGCAAGCTGCCCGATGGCCGCGTGTTCGCGGATTCCACCGAACTGAAAAAGTTGCTCGTCGCTGACAGCGGCAAATTCGCCGCCGCCTTCACCGAAAAGCTGGCCACCTACGCCCTGCGCCGTGGCATGACCTTCTCTGATCGCGAAGAGCTGAAACAGATCGCCGAAGGGGCCAAGACCACGGATTACCGCCTGCTGTCCCTGATCGAATCCCTGGTTAGCAGCCCGCTGTTTTTAAAACGCTAAACCCCTGAGGGACCCGCCTTGAGAAACCAGGCCAGCTCCCGCCTGCCGCGATTCTTTTAAGGCGATGTGCAAGGCCGTGAAAAAAGCGGCTGCATTTTCATCTGGTTGCGTCTATCTGCGGGCTGTGATCGCCATTGCAACGGCCAGCCAGAAAGGCGGTGTGGGTAAAACCACGCTGTGCATCAACCTCGCATACTCCCTCGCCCGGCGCGGGTGGAACACCCTGCTCGTGGATACAGATCCGCAGGGAGGCGTGGGCCTTTCCCTCGCCCGGTCCACCAAGGCCAAGCAGGGATTTTATGACTTCCTCACGGGCGAGAAAAACTTCAGCAAGCTGGTGCTTCCCACCCGCCTGCCCGAGCTACAAATCCTCCCCGCAGGCCAATACGATGCCTGCGCCCGCCAGGGCTGGTCCCCGGCAGAGATCCCGGCCCGGCTCGCCGACCTGCTCCGCGCAGCGGAACTGCGCGGTGTGGACTGCCTGATCATTGACACGGCCGCCGGCCTGAACGGCATGTCCGAATCCGTGGTGAAGGCCTGCGATTACGTCATCCTGCCTCAGCAGGCCGAGCCGCTGGCCGTGCGCAGCGTACCCCACATGCTAGAGACGCTGTCTCGCTTCCGCGCCGAAGGGGCCGGGGTGAAGGTGGCTGGCATCCTGCTGACGATGGTGATGGGGGACAACCAGATCAGCCAGAAAGTGGTGGCCGAGCTGCGCGCCCTGCTGCCTGCCGATCTGATGTTCGAGCAGACCATCCCACGCATGTCCTCCTTTCTAGAAGCCAGCGCCATGGGAGTGCCTGTCGCTTTGATCAAACGTAACCCGCCCCCTGAGGCGCTGATCTTTGACCAGATCGCCGCCGAAATCGAACAGCGCACCGGCCTGCTCCAGGAACGCGAAGCCTCCGACAACCATGCAAGTCTCCTGGATTGACCCCGAAGAGGTCGCCGCGCTGGCTGAGTCCCTGCGCCCCTCTCTCCAACCCAAAACTCCCGCCAGCCCCCCGGCGGCTCCGCCCAAGCCGGAGCCCGTGGAGCCTTTGGTCAGCGAACAGACCGTGGCCACGGCCGAGGAACCGGTGCCAGAGCCCAATCTGTCCGCCTTCCGCCAACGGCTGCAATCCATCCGGGAAAAGGCCATCAACGCCGGACTGCTGACCCCCATGGCCACTCCCCCGGCCCCTCAGCCAGAGCCTGCGCAGGAAGCCCCTGCTGAGGCAACTGCTGAACAAGAGCCGCCAATCGAGCCTGAATCCTTGGAAGAACCGGTTCCCGAGGCCGCCTTTACGCCGAATCCCCCGCCCGTTCACTTCAGCCAAGCTCCGGTTTACGCCCCGCAGGTCCCCGTGCCAACAGGAGCCTCGATGAAAGAGCGCCTGGAAGCCTATTCCCTCTGGGCCACCCAGCAATGGAACGCCGCAGAGCTTTTGATTGTGGACGAATATGGAGACCTCCTGTGGGGCCCCCCCAAGAAATCCGGTCTGGTGCTTTCCACCATGATGGCCTGGAATGCCGCCATCCGTGCCAGCGCCCAGGCTGCCAGCGGCGCTGCCCAGACTTCCCAGCAGACGCTGGCCACAGGCGAAACGCTGACCATCATCCCCTGCCAAACGCGGCTGGGCGTGCTGCAAATCGCCGTTGTGAAGCCGCTGCCTCCCGAAATTGATGAAACCGTCTCCCTCAGCCAGGTGCTGGCCGAGGTGATGGACATCGCAGGCTGAGGCGGCCATCACAAAAGCACAGAACCCGGCAACATCCGTGGTCGCAAAGGCGGCATGGCCGCCTGTAGTCTGAGGGTCAGTCCCAACCATCTCTCATGAAACCACTCGATCTCCAGGTCAATGGCTACGCAGGCACCGATTTCAACCGCGACGGCCTCACGGCGGAGGCCCTCTATCACGCCTGCCATTGCCTGCGCGAAGACGGTTGCGATGCCATTTTGGCCACCTTCATCACCGATGACGTGGCCACGCTGGAACGGCGCATGAGCACCCTGGTGAGCCTGCGCGAAAAAGACCCGCTGGCCCAGGAAGTCATCGCGGGCATCCACATCGAAGGCCCCTTCATCAATCCTGAAAAAGGCTACGTCGGTGCGCACCCGCACCAGTGTGTGAAGCCAGCGAACATGGAAGATGCCAAGCGCCTTCTGGATGCCGCAGGGGGCCTTACCAAGATCGTCACTCTGGCCCCGGAGCACGACGCCAACTACCACGTCACCGAGTTCCTCTCCAGCAATGGCGTCACCGTTTCCGCAGGCCATTGCAATCCTTCCCTGGACCAGTTGCGCGCCGCCACCGAGAACGGACTCAGCATGTTCACCCACGTGGGCAATGGCTGCCCCATGCTGATGCATCGGCATGACAACATCATCCACCGCGCCCTGGCCCTACGGGACCGTCTCTGGCTCTGCTTCATCCCTGATGGCGTGCACATCGACTTCTTTGCTCTCCTCAACTACCTGCGCAGTGCGGGGCTGGAGAAAACCATCTTTGTTACCGATGCCATCTCTGCCGCCCGCCTGGGTCCTGGCGACTACACGCTCGCAGGCTGGGACATCAAAATCGGCGAAGACCTCGTCGCCCGCTCTCCTGATGGCTCCCACTTCGTCGGCAGCACCGTCACCATCCCGCGCATCCTTACCAATGGCCAGCAATCCCTGGGCCTGACCAAGGCCGAGCTGGCGCTGCTACTGGATACGAACCCGCGCAAGGCCGTGGGTCTCTGAAGCCTGGGCGAAGTTGTAACAGCCCGAGCTGGCCACCGAATCAAGGCGTGGCCAGCCCGCTCAGAAATTGTTCGGCAGCCCGCCGTTTCCGCATGGGAAAATTGACGTCTCCCAGGGGGTCTTTCAGAGATTGCAGCAGTGCTTTCCGCTGCGCTTCGTCCTTGATATTGCGGTAGTAGTCGGTGAACCCCACGGGATCCTGCATCAGCCATTCATAGGAGGCGTACCCCAGTCCCACATAACCGCCGTTGTTAAACCGCGGGGCTTCCCCAAACACAAAGTCCATGGCCGCACGTGGATTCTGCTCCGCCAGCCGTTGGGCATAGCCGCGATAGGCATCGTCATATCGGTAGGACTTGTCTACATGCAGGCGCAGCCACTCCCGTTGCTGGTTCATATCCGCCTCACTGAGTCGGTTTGAAACCGCCGAAAAGGCCCCCTGCCGATGGGCGTCGCTGGGCAGGGCATCAAACCAGGCCGTCAATCCCTGGGTGCCTCCCTGTTGGATGGCAGCCCGGCTCAACGTACCGGCGATGGCGCGGAAGAGCGGCTCATCAGGTTTCACCACGCTGAGCGCATAGGCTGTGGCGGATCTGAGGTCCCGGTTGGCATATCCCTGGATCACGCTAGCCAGGGCCGCATCCAACCGGTCCTCATCCAGCGCCTCATTTTCATTCAGCCACTTCACCGCCGCCTCGGGTTCCAGCGCGCCCCATTGTTCCACCACCCGGTTCACCGCATCAAAGTACCAGGGCTGCTCCGGGCCGTTCTTCTCGATCAAGGCCACAGCCTGTTTGGGATCCCGATGGCCGATGGTCTGCCAGAAAAGCGCCCACTCCGCTCCATATTGGCGACCTGTTTTTTTCAAGGTGGCAAACGCATCCAGTACCCCCTGCAACTCTTCGAGGCTTTTGAGACTGGCGATGAGCTTTTCAAAGGCAGCCCGCCGCTCCAGCGGGTTGGTCAGTTGCAGGACCGCCTGGGCCTGCATGGCCACCGTATCTTGCGCAAACGCAGCCTCCTTCGGTGTGGCCAAGGGTTTGGTGGAGGGGGCAGTCAGCGCAGGCGAAATGGTTTCCGTGATGCCCTTTGGCGCGGCCACCGCTGACGCAGGCTCAACCTTGGCTACCGTTCCTGCCTGTTGCCGCCAGAAAAAGAAGCCGCCCGCCAGAAGCGCAACGCCGAGGGCAAGAGCGGATGGGATCCTCATATCGGCAGAATGCTAGGCAAAAGCCGCCTTTTGCACCAGCCTAAATCTCCAAGCCCCTGCTAACCCCCATTCATGGCCTGGAGAAAAAGCCAGAGGGCCAACAGCAGCATGGGCAGCATTTGCAGAGGAGAGGCATGGGAAGAAGGGTCGGCATTCATGGCATTCAGAAGGTTTGGGTTCATCTTCGGGATGCCTGCTTTCGACGAAACTTGCCGAAATAGAATTCAAAGGCGCGTCAGCGGATGCTGGCGGTCCTTCAGCGGCAGCTCCACCCGCTGCCCGTGCAGACGGTGGGATTCAAAGATGCCCATCGTCATCTCCAGGGTCACCCGGGCGTCCTTGGCGCTGCACAGGGGTTCACGCTCTTCGCGGATGGCCGCGATGAGGTCGCGCCCAGGGGCCACATGGCCGCCCACCAGCTTGCGTATGTTTTCCACCGTCTCGATCTTGCCAATGCCTGCCGTGGTGATGGGCACCCAGGCTCGCGGGGTGGCCACCGGATCAAAGGGGCTGCCGGCCAGCAGATGCGCCACTGGTTCCTCATCAATCCTCAGGTCAATGATGCCTTCTGTCCCGATGATCTGCACACCGAAACCCGCGGTCTTGGTGCCCGCATTCTGCACGGAATCAAAAAAAGCGGGCAGGCCATCGGCCATCTCAAAGCGCGCATGCACTTCATTGCCAGCCAGGGGGCCGATCCCCTCGGCCCCTTCCTTCACATCCATCTTGGTCACCAGGCGGCTGTCCTGATACACCGTGGCAATGCAGGCCCTGGGATCTCCGGCAAAATAATGCACCAGATTGAATAGGTGGGAACCCAGCACCCACAGGTCCAGCGAGCCGCCACGGGCATCTTCCTTTCCGCGCACCCGATATTCTAACGGGCGGCCGATGGTACCTTCGGCGACCCGTTTTTTCAGCAGCGGTAGCACGGGATGATAACGGTTGCGGTGGGCCAGGGCCAGCCGGGTGCCGTGTTTTTCACAGGCGGCGATGACCTCATCCGCCTGCACCAGCGTGGGCATGAAAGGCTTTTCCATGTAGATGCCCCGCACGCCTGCCTCGATGGCGGCCATGGCCATCTCGTGATGCTGATCAATGTGCCGGGGACCGATGGCGACAATCTCTGGCCGGGTGTCTTTCAGCATCTGCCGGTAGTCGGCAAAACCTTTGTCGAGCTTCAGCTTTTTCAGCGCGCCAGCCAGCCCCTTTGGGTCCGCATCCGCCACGCCCACGATCTCCGTTTCTGGGATGTCCAGCCACATGGCGTCCAGCCCATGACCGAAATTGCCGTGCCCCGTGTGGCCGATCACAGCCACGCGGGTTTTGGCAGCCGCAGCACTCCAAGCTGGGTGCAAAGCAAGAGAGGAAGCCACGGAAGTGGCGAGAAAAGTACGTCGTTTCATAAGGCAGTCAGGACTGCCCATACAACGAGTTCCATGCCCCCAAAACTTCAGTCAGCCATCACTGGCCGTCTTTTTTCTCGATCTTGATCTTCGGAATGTTGGTCCCCAGCTTGTCCGCCAAATCTTCGAAGAAGTTTCCGCCATTCGTTTCCTTGTGATGGCGCATGTAAAGTCCGGCCAGCAGAGCAGCGATGAACAGGCCGATGACCACGATCGCCGTGCCACAGCCGCCGCCTTCGTCCGGATAGCCCGTGCGCTTGACCTTGGGGTTCCTCTTGGGCACAGGCGGGCGATAGTTGGCTTTCAGGATCGGTGGCGGCACGTCCTGAGGCAGCACCTCAGGCTGTGGCACATACACCGGCTCCGGGGCCTCCCCTGCGGCAAAGACCGCCTGCACATCGCCAAAACCCACCCGGTCCCCGTCCTGAAGCTGGGCTTCCTCGATTTCCACCCCGTTGACCCGGGTGCCATTGCTGGACTTCAGGTCGCTGACAAAACAGCCGGACTCATTCAGCTCAATGACTGCATGATGACCGGAAACCGAAGCAAACTCCAGCACGACAACGCTGTCCGGATGCCTGCCGATAGTCGTAGTACCTTCATCAAGCGTATGATTCAGGGTGCTACCGTCCTCCAGATAAAAAACGAGCGTGGCCATGGTGCAGGAAGTGGGAGAATGCTTTATTTCTTGAATGCCGGGCTGGCATTTCAATCTAAGCACACAGAATCTTGGCTTTTTCCCGATGCAATGCCTATGTTGCTCAAAGATCGCCTTTTGCACAAAGTCCTGCCATGATCCCTTTCCTTTTCAACCTCCGCCCTGCCAAAGCGGCCTTCACCTTTCTGGCGGCCCTTTGCCTCTTCACCTTCGTGTCGCCGGTGAATGCCGACTCCACCGAAGATGCGGAAGCTGCCGCCCAGGCCCTGGCGCGTGACCAGGAAAGCGCGGGCTACATCTTCCGGGCCGAAGCCTGGACTGGTGCCCTCAGCAAAGACATCGGCAAGGCGGTGAAAATGCAGCTCTTCAAGGGCAACGAATACTGCATCGGCGTGGCCATCCCTCGCAAAGAGGGAGTGCACATCAGCGGCTCCGTCCTCGATTTTAAAGGCGAGCCTGTGGGCGAAATCCAGCCCGTGGTGGATGGCTGGGGCTTCCTGCTTTTCTTCAAACCGAAGAAAACCGGCGTTTACGTCGTCACCGTCCACCAGACCGAGGCCGGCAAGAAGAAAGACACCGCCTGCGCCATCATCACCGGTTACAAATAACGGTCCCGCCGCCCATTGACTCCAGGGCGTTTGAAGGAATTTTGCTCTTGGCCGTCTAACCTGCCGACTGTCATGAAAGCCTTCACGCCTCTCCTGCTGACGCTTTTGGCGTTGGCCTCTGCGCATGCCGCGCCCCTGGAAAAGATTTCCACGCTCACGGGCAAGACCTACCGCCAGTGTGAAATCGTCAAAGTTCACCCGGATGGGGTGTCCTTCACCCATGCCCATGGGGCTGCCAAAGTCCTGTTCACGGATCTGCCCCAGGAATGGCGGACCCGCCTGGGCTATGATCCCGCCAAAGCCAAAGCCTACCAGCGCGAGCAGGAAGAACGCCGCCGGGCCCAGGCCGCCCTCCGCCGCAAACAGGAGGAAGAACGCGGCCAGGCCCTGCTGATGGCCCAGCAAATCGAGCATTCCCGCCTGCGCGGCATTGAGGTGCAGGCCCGAGCCGAACTGGAGGCGATGGCCAAAGCTCCCCCACCCAATCCGCCCCTCGTTCCTGAAGTCACCCCTCTGGGCGCTGTATTCGACAGCCGGGACTACCGTGGCGTGGGCTACCGGGATCGTTCTCCGTGGCTGGGTTACGGTTATGGCTACCCCTATTCCGGCTACCTGGGGGGTGGCTACTGCCCGCCTTACCTCCACCGCGCCTGCGCACCTTATTACCACGGCAGCTTCACCGGGCGGATCGGCGGGGTCACGTTCAGCATCAGCCGCTGAGATTCTGATTGGCACAGGGGGCGGGCCCTGGCCATGGTGACGGCCCATGGCCCTCCTTGAAGTTCGCAACCTCACCAAACGCTGGCCCGACGGCCGCCTGGCGTTGGATGACGTGAGCTTTGAACTGCGCCAGGGAGAGATCCTGGGCCTGCTGGGCCACAATGGCGCGGGCAAGAGCACGCTCCTCGGCATCACCCTGGGCATGGTGCGGCCAGATGAGGGGGAGGTGCGCATCGCCGGCCACTCCGTGCAGCAGGCACGGGCCGCCGCCGTCAGCCATGTGGGGGCGATTTATGAAGCCGCCCATTTTTACGACTACCTCACCGGCTGGCAAAATCTTCGGGTTTTGTGCTCCCTCTCCGGCTGGTGGGATGAAGAGGAAGCCCGCCGGGTGCTGAAGCTGGTGAACTTGGCAGACCGTGCCAGTCACAAGACCAAGACTTACAGCCACGGCATGCGCCAGCGGCTGGCCCTTGCCCAGGCCCTGCTGCCCAGGCCGAAGTGCTTGTTGTTAGACGAACCCACCGATGGCCTGGACCCTGAAGGCATCCGCGAGTTTCGCGAATTCATCTTGCGGCTCCGCTCGGACTTCGGCATGACCATCCTGCTCAATTCCCACCTGCTGGCCGAAGTCGAACAGATGTGCGACCGCTGCGTCATCCTCAAACAAGGGCGCAAGATGTACGAGGGGCCCGTGCCCTCGCGAGAAAACAAGCAGGGCGTCTATCACCTGCAAACCCGGGACACCGCGAAGGCCAAGGAAGCCATCGCCCGTGCCGGAGCTATGATGGATGCCGTCACCAGCTTGGTCGAGCTGCCACCGCATCTGGTCGGCCATGACCTGCTGAAAACCCTGGTGGAGGCTGGCGTGCGGGTGGACTCCTGGCAGCCGCACAAACCCACCCTGGAAGAATTTTACCTGGGAATGACCGGCGCATGATCCTCTTTTTCCGCCAGTGGCAGGGTGAACTGCTGAAGCTCTTTGCCCGCCGCCGCACCTTCATCGGTTTTGGGGCCTTCCTGCTGTTTGAAACCGTGCTGCTCATCGTCTCCCACCTGCAAGGAGTGGAGCGTTTTTTCGAACGCATGATCTCGCGCCAGGGCCAGTCGTTTGATCACTATTTCTCCGCCCTCACCCTGGCCCAGATCATCATCGGCTTTTCCGTGGTGCTGCTGGGCGCCATCTTCCTGGCGCTCGTCGCGGGAGACATCGTGGCCAAGGAAAACGAAGACGGCCACTATCGGCTGCTGCTCGTCCGGCCCATCAGCCGGGTGCGCCTGCTGTTCATCAAATACCTCACCTGCATCGGCTACACCTTTGCGCTGGTGCAGTTCATCACATGGTCATCCTTTCTGTTAGGCCTGTCGCTCAAAGGCTGGGGCGGCGGCTTCTTTGTCATGATCCCGGATGTGGGCGTGCTGGAGTTTTATGATTGGTGGCCAGGGCTGAAACGCTTTGCCCTCGCCTCCCTATTCCTGGCCTTCAGCATGAGCACTGTCAGCAGCATCGCCTTTTTCCTTTCCTGCCTGCCCATCAAGCCCGCCGCGGCCACCATCACCGCCCTCTCCTATTTCCTCATTGATCGCATCCTCCGGGAGACCAGCTTCATGGAAAGCTACGATCAGCTCCTGCTCACCAAGCACATCAGCAGTTGGGCTCGGTTACTGGCCCAGGACATCGCCTGGCCCCAGGTCATCCGCGCCTTCACCGTGCTCGCTGCCGTCAATGCCTCGCTCTTCATCGCGGGCGCAGCCGTATTTGAATCTAGAGACCTGAAATCATGACCTTGATCGAGACTGTCAAAGACCTGCGCGCCTGGAGAAAGGCTGCTGGCCACGTGTACTTTGTGCCCACCATGGGAGCCCTGCATGAAGGCCACGCCACCCTCGTGCGCGAGGCCCGGAACCTAGCGGGCGCGGGGGCCAAAGTCGCCGCCAGCATCTTTGTGAACCCGCTGCAATTTGGGCCTAACGAAGACTTCGACCGCTACCCTCGCACCCTCGAAACCGACCTCGCCATGTGTCAGGCCGCCGGTGCCGACATGGTTTTTGTCCCCAGCGTCAAAGAGGTCTATCACGCCGACCGCAGCATTCAGATCCAGGAAAGCAGCCTGTCTAAAGTCCTCTGCGGGGCCAGCCGTCCGGGTCACTTCGACGGTGTCTGCACCGTCGTGGCCAAGCTCTTCAACCTCGTCCAGCCGGACGACGCCGTCTTTGGCAAGAAGGACTACCAGCAGCTCGCCATCATCCGCCGCCTCGTCCGCGATCTGGATTTCCCCGTCGAGATCCACGGCATCGAAACCGTGCGCGAAGACGATGGCCTGGCCATGAGCTCCCGCAATCGCTACCTGAGCCCTGCCGAACGTGCCCAAGCACCAGCCCTGCGCGCCGCCTTGGTCAAAGCCCGTGAGGCGTGGCTGGGCGGCGTCACTGGCAGCCATCGACTGCTGGAGATCATCCACCAGCACCTCACCGACCACGCCCCCCTGGGCCGCAAAGACTACATCGCGCTCGTGGACCGCCACACCCTGCAGCCTCTGCACACCCTGGAAAACAACGGCCTCATCGCCCTCGCCGTGTTCTTTGATAAAGCGCGGCTGATTGATAACATCGAGCTGGTGAGGTAACCTCGACGAGTTTTTCATCTCCTTCACCAACCATGTCTGACTCCAAACCTCGCCAGCCCAAAACCATCACCCTCGAAATGCTTCAGAAGATGTTCGTGAACATCTTTGAAAAAACGGATTGGAACATGACGGGCGAGATGTTGTGGGGTTACTTTTTCACCCATCATGAGCCTGAGGCTTTGGTGAAAGCGAAGGACCTCCTGGTGGCTCAGGGTTATCGTTTCGTGGACATCTACCAGTTGGATGAAGCCGATGACCACGGCAACCGCCCCTGGTGGCTTCATGTGGAAAAAGAAGAGACCCACACACCCGCGACCCTGGATGCCCGCAACGATGAGCTCTACCAGTTCGCCTACGATCAAGGCCTGGACTGCTACGATGGCATGGACATCGGCCCGATTCAGGAAGCGGAGGAATAAGTGCCCCGAGGCCTGCCACCCCTAACAACCCGCTGGCGCGAGGTGTCATTCTCGCCATGTTTGGCGGTGTCATGAGTCCCGTCTTGACGAGAGGCAGCGCCGTTCCAACCCGGAAATCTTTGCCGACCTGTAGATCGGGGGCTCGATGCATGGCTTCAACCCGTTTATCCCTTTGTGATTGATTACGATTTTATCATTGTTGGCAGCGGTGCCGGTGGTCTGAGCGCTGCGCTGCATGCTTCCGAGCACGGAAACGTGGCCATCATCACGAAGCGGGGCACACTAGACTCGAACTCCAACTGGGCCCAGGGCGGCATCGCCTGCGTGACCAGTGAGGAAGACAGCATCGAGCAGCATGTCAGCGATACCCTCATTGCCGGCGCGGGGCTGTGCAACGAGGCGGCCGTGCGCACCATCGTCACCGAAGGGCCGGACCGCATCGCCGAACTCGTGAAATGGGGCGTGGACTTCGACCAGCGCGAAGCCTCCGACGGGCATCTGGAATTTGACCTCACCCGCGAGGGTGGCCACTCGCAGCGCCGGGTCTTGCACGCCGCCGATGCCACCGGGCGAGAGCTGACGGAGAAGCTGCTGGCGGCGGTGAGGGAGCGGCCCAACATCACCATCTATGAGAACCACTTCGCCATTGATCTCATCACCACGGCGAAGCTGGGGTTTGTCACGGAGGACCGCGTCCTCGGACTTTACGTGCTGAATGAATCCACCCATGAGGTGGAGACCTTCCGCTCAGACCGCATCGTGCTTTCCACCGGCGGCTGCGGGCGTGTGTACCTTTACACCACGAACCCCCGCGTCGCCACGGGCGACGGTGTGGCCATGGCCTGGCGCGCCGGGGCCAGCATCGCGAACATGGAGTTCATCCAGTTCCACCCCACCTGCCTGTATCACCCGCAAAAACGCTCCTTCCTCATCACCGAGGCCATGCGTGGCGAGGGTGCCCGGTTGATTGACAACAAGGGCAACGAGTTCATGCACAAGTATGACCCGCGCGGCTCCCTGGCCCCGCGTGACATCGTCGCCCGCGCCATTGACAGCGAGATCAAGCGCACCGGCGGCCCCTGCGTGTACCTGGACATCTCCCACCGCCCGGCGGAGTTCATCCTCAGCCACTTCCCGAACATCTACAAAGCCTGCCTGGAGGTGGACATTGACATCACCAAGCAGTCCATCCCAGTGGTGCCCGCCGCCCATTATCAATGCGGCGGTGTGGTGACAGATGTGAACGGGGCCACGCGTATCCGTGGCCTCTGCGCCGTGGGTGAGGTGGGCTGCACCGGCCTGCATGGCGCGAACCGCCTGGCCAGCAATTCCCTGCTGGAGTGCCTGGTCATCTCCCACCGGGCCGTGGACCACATGCTACGCAAGATGCCCATCGGCAAAGAGGCGGAGCAGACCTACACCCTGCCGCCCTGGCAGAGCGGCGAGGCTGTGGACAATGACGAACTCGTCGTCATCTACCACAACTGGGACGAGATCCGCCGCCTGATGTGGGACTACGTCTCCATCCTGCGCACCACCAAGCGCCTGCAACGCGCCGCCGCCCGCCTGCGCAACCTGAAGCGCGAGGTACAGGAATTCTACTGGAACTTCCGCATCACCAGCGAGCTCCTAGAACTACGTAACCTTGTGGAAACCGCCTCCCTTATCGTCGAATGCGCCATCCGCCGCCACGAAAGCCGAGGCCTGCATTTCACCCTCGATTATCCCGAGAAGGATCTGGTGAGGGAACCTGCGGACACGGTGGTGCGGAGGTATTGAGGGTCATCCATCACTCACAAGATGCTTCTTGTGAGGCGAGCTGAAGGCGCATTTCCATTTGATATCCCCAAACCTCAGCCACAGGAATATCTCGAATATCTATGGGAGGCAGGACCCGTTCAGCCGTCCACAGAGGAGGGTAAAAGAAGAAGCAGCGGTCTGGCTTCATGTCTGCGATGACCGTCTCACAGCCAGACCAAATCACATCGTCATAAAAGCCTCTGAAATCCGTGCATGCCCACGTGAAGAACTGGGTATACGAACAGTCCAACGGCTCCCATTCAAGGCTACGCGGAGCAAAATAGAAAACATCCCCTTTACCCGGTCCCAAGGCTCCTCCATCCAGGGCAAAGAAGCCACCAAAGGCATCATCAGCAAAGAGGTGAAATCCGTCTGACCTTCCTGTGTTCCACCCAGACAAAGATCGGGGAATAGCAGCACTTCCCGATCCAAGAATTCTCAGCCAGCCGTCTAAGATCGAAATGCCTCCGGTATGATAGGCAATTGCTCCCATCGGAGAACGTGTTGTGACCTGGGTATGATACAGAACGTCTGCAGCGAATTCAGAAGGAGGATGCACAACACAACGCCCAGGCTCAGCCAGTGCGGTTGTCCGCACAAAGCTGATGGCTGAATCTTCATCATTGATGAGTTCAGAAAGTGGGCGCATGGCCATGCCATACATTCATCGAATTCTAGTGTCCAAACTATTTCTCATGAGGACATTTCTAGCTAAACCGTGCTTTGTGAAATCCATTTAGATTATCCAACGATAGTTAGTCGAAAACATTTGCCCCCACTTTCTCAATCGCTGTTGCACCAAGTCAGGACTCCTGGACGCGGATACGGAAAGAAATCGGTGTAGGTTTCAAGATTGGAATCCCCTTGAATGACGACATGCACCCACGCTTCATGAGAATCACGAAGACGATTGCGGTCTACACTGAGGGTAGGCTTTAGCTGATGGTTTTCCAGAACCGCATCAATATGATCTGCATCGATTTCGTCGAGGCCCCTCGTCGCTCCATTACCACGATATTTGGGGCCACAGAATATCTCTCCGAGTTGAAGGTCGATGCTGTTTGACCCATATCCCTTGGATTTGGACAAGTCCTCATTTTCGATCGGAACATACATGCCTTCAATTTCCGACTGAAGGCAAGAGGTACCTCCCGTTTGGTTGCTAACCATGACACCAGTTTGACAGCAGATAATCAGGCCTGCGCCTGTTGCATTGTAGAGTCGGATGACGGGATTCATGCGTGGTAAAACAAATGAAAGCGAAGTTAGACAACGTCAACCCACCGACCCGTAAACGATTCTGCCAGCAACGGATGAATCATATTTCAGCCCAAGGAAAGAAGGGCACTCTCCCTCTTGAGCATCTGCCCCTCCCGCTCTACCTGTTCCCCTCGCCCACCGGATGAAGGACACCCTCGAAGATCTCGAACAATTCATCATTGATGTCATCATCCACAATCGCCGTGGCATGAGGGCGACTTTTTTGCGGATGGTGTTCTGGTTTCTCTCGGGCATCTACAAGGGGGCGGTGAGACTGCGGCTGTTTCTTTACCGTGAGCGTTTCATTCACGACCACCACCTGGGCGTGCCGGTGATCAGCATTGGCAACATCACGGTGGGCGGCACGGGCAAGACGCCGGTGGTGGAGCTGTTTTCCAAAGCGCTGCTGGCCAAGGGGCGGCGGGTGGCCATCCTGAGCCGAGGCTACAAGAGCAAACGCCAGCGCAAGATCCCCCTGAGCTGGCGCATCGCCGCGAAGCTGGGCCTGGCCCGCAAACCGCGCGAGCTGCTGCCGCGTGTGGTCTCCGATGGTGAAAAGGTGCTGCTGGATTCCTACGTGGCGGGTGATGAGCCCTTCATGCTGGCGCAAAACTGCAAGGGAGTGCCGGTGGTGGTGGATCGCAACCGCGTGAAGGCGGGGGCCCATGCCATCCGCAAGTTCGGCGCGGATGTGCTCATCCTGGACGATGGCCTGCAATACCTGAAGCTGAAGCATCGCCATGACATCGTGCTGGTGGACAAAACGGCCCCTTTTGGCACAGGCTACATGCTGCCGCGCGGCACCCTGCGTGAGCCACCCTCCAGCCTGCGCCGCGCCAGCTACATCTTCCTGACCAAGTCCGATGGCGACAGTGGCGAAATCATTGAGCAGATCCGCAAGCACAACCCGGTGGCTGAGATCATCGAGTGCCGCCACCGGCCCGTCCACTTTGAGCACATCCACACGGGTGAGCGCCTGCCGCTGGACACCTTTCGTGGCAAATACGTGGGCGCGCTGTCCGGCATCGCGGTGCCGGAGAGTTTTGAAAACGGGCTGAGAAAGCTGGGCGCGAAGGTGCATTGGGTGGCCCGGTTTACGGATCACCACCGCTTCCAGGAAAAGGACATCACACAGTTCATCGAACGTTGTGAAAAAGCCGATGCCCATGCCATCCTGACCACAGAAAAGGACTTTGTGCGCTTCCCTAAACTGCCGCCCGGAGACATCCCCATCTACTTCCTGCGGGTGGAGATCGAGATCATCAAAGGCCGCGAGATCTTCGACAAACTGGTGCGCCTGATTGCCGAGCCCCGCCACGTGACCCAGGGCCTCGTCAGCGCGGATCTGGTGGAGACCACGTCATGAGTGAAACCGCCACTCTTGAACTGACACACGTCCAGTTAGGCCAGGCGGCGGTGACACGTGAAGATGTGGTGGCACGGGAGGAGCCGCTGGAGATCCGCGTGGAGGGCCGCAGCGTGGCCGTGGTGATGCGCACGCCGGGTCATGATGAAGAACTGGTGGCTGGCTTTCTGGTCACAGAAGGCGTCGTCACCCGAGCCCGGGACATCCTGGAAATCTCCCAGTGCCCGAGCGTGAACAATGAATACGGCAACATCGTGGACGTGCTGCTGGGCGGGGCCGTGGTGAACTGGGAATCGCTGACACGCCATGTCTTCAGCGCCTCGAGCTGCGGCCTGTGTGGCAAGACGAGCATTGAGTCGGTGTTTCAGAAATTCACGCCGTTGAATCCCAACGAGTGCTCAGTGCTCAGTGCTCGGTCCTCAGACGAAGAGCTCGCATCGAAATCATCTGAAAACTGCGCACTGAGAACTGAGCACTCCTCCCCCTCGCTCTTTACTCCCACCATCACCCCCTCCCTCATCGCCTCCCTCCCCGCCAAGCTGCGGGCTGCGCAGGAGACTTTTTCCAAGACGGGCGGGCTGCATGCGAGTGCGCTCTTTGATCTGGAGGGAAACCTCATCGTACTGCGGGAGGATGTGGGGCGACACAATGCGCTGGACAAGGTGCTGGGCTACGCGCTGCAGCGGAATCTGCTGCCGCTCTCGCAACACATTTTGTTAGTCAGTGGGCGGGTGTCTTTTGAAATCATGCAGAAGGCCCTCGCCGGCGGCATCCCCATCCTGGCGGCGATTTCTGCGCCCAGCAGTCTGGCGGTGGACTTTGCGCGCGATTCAGGCCAGACTTTGATCGCCTTTCTCCGGGGCGAAACGATGAATGTGTATGCCCACCCCGGACGCCTGCTTTCCCCACCTCAGCCCTAACCAACTATGTCCAACCCTGTCAAAATCGTCGGCCCCGAGTCCCCTGCCCCGGCCAAAGTCACGCCCCCTGCGGAGGCCGTGTATTCCAATGTCACGCGCCTGTTCGCGACGCCGAATGAGGTCATCTTCGACTTCGGTCTGAACCTGAATGCCTTTGGCCCGATGGTGGAAGAAGACGCCAAGATCGTCAGCCGCGTGGTCACTTCCTACGATGGCGCGAAGCGCCTGTGGGCGCACCTGACCCAGACCCTGCAGGCCTATGAGCAGAAGTACGGCCCCATCGAGCTGGATGTGAGCAAGCGGATGAAGAAAGAGGAGGCCTGATCAGGCCACCGCCGGAGCGGGGAGTTCCCGCCCGATCTCCTCCACCCGGTAGCCGAAACCACTGCCACTGAGCGTGCTGAAGTCCACCACGCCCCCACGACGGCGGTAGAGGCCAGGGTGGATTTTTTCCTCCACCACGGAGGCGTCCGGGTAAAACTGCATGGCATTGCACTCCACGCCCTGGATCGTACCTGCATGGGCGGCAAGGCGCACGTGTGGGATGATGGCCAGCATGGGATTCGTGAGGTCCTGCACCATGAGCGGCATGCCGTGGGCCTTGGCCCAGCAAAGGCTGAGGAGCGCGCCGGTCTGCGTCTTGCAGGTCTTCAAGGCCACGCCCGACCAGCCTAAACGGCGGCCCAGACGGACGAATTCCCAATCGTGCGCGCTTTCATCCAGGAACAGCGGCTTGCGGGCGGAGACACTGCGCACGTCAATCTGGTGTGCTTCAAGATCGTAAGGGAAAGGTTGCTCCACATACAGCGTGCGGGCATACAGCTCAGGCTCATCGGCCAGGAGGCGATCCGTGATGTCATTCACATAAGCGGGATCTTTGACCGTGCAGTTGAAGTCCGCGCTCAGCCATTTCACCCCGTTTTCAAGGCCGATTCGGCCCACGCGCACCATGCGCTCATAGTCCCAAGCGGCATCGGTGCCGCGCAGCTTCACCTTCAGGCATTTCAGGCCATCGCGCTGGATCCAGTCGGCCAGCAAGAGGGGGTGCTCATCTTTCGGCTCGCTGCCAGTGAGGTCCGCCGTTTCCAGGGCATCCACACCGCCCACCAAGTGCCACACAGGCAGGACCTTGGGCGCCTGTTTGACCAGGTAATCTGCCGGGTAACGTCCTGCGAAGCTGACGTTGCTGCCTGCTTCTGGCTCCAGGAAAGCAGACAGGTCGCGGTTCATGAACTCTGCATTGTAAGTCTCGTAAATGTCACGGCCCAGGAGGTTGCCATACGCATCATGAACGGCGATGTCGAAGGCGCTGAAGGCCACCAGCGATCCCAGATAAGGCATTTCTGGACCGCCTGCGGCGACATTGGCTGCGGCCAGCGTTTCGGCCAACGGGCCGTGGATGAAATCCTGGCCGATTTCCATCGGGTGCCCCACCAGGCCCGACTGCACCAAACGGCTGGCGAGCTGGATGGAAAAAGCCTCCATGCGGCGGGCGCGCTCGGCCACGGCCAGAGTGCTAGGCCAGACCCAGGAAACGCTCAGCGGAGTCTCTCCCCAGCCCGTGGCAGAGCGGCCGTTCCGATCCTCCACCGTCACCTGGGTACGAAGGCAGACGGTGCTCGTCACCGTCTCAGGCCCGAACTTCAGCGGCACACGCATGGTGACGGGAAGGAAGTAAACCTGGGCCTGGGTGATGCGAATATCCGTGCTCTTCATAACTGTTAAAATCGGAGGGAGAATTTGAGTAACTATGAGGGTGTTTTTGCGTAGCAGAAATGACAGTGTCATCACTTACGTGAAACGTCATTCGACAGTACGTGACAGCCTGCTAAGCATTGCGCCCCGATGATTGGAAAATCCAGTTGGATTCAAAGTCTTTTCGCCTGGCTCCTTCCGGCTTTTGTCGGAACGGCCGTGGGCGGCGGGATGATCGTGGTCTTGAGTCAACCGGACACCAAAAGCAAGCTGGAGATGGAGGCCCTGAGCCAAAGCCCCAGCCTCGAAAAAAAGGAGCTCGAAAGCAGCTTTTCAACACTTCCCAAAAAACCCCAAAAAGCGACGCTGCAAGCAACCCCGCCCGTGGCGGAACCGGTGCCGGAAAAATCGGCCCCGCAGACTGTGGCCAAGGCAGCGCCCGCAGTTCCTCCACCAACACCAGCCCGTGCTTGGCAATGGCAGCCGCTGGTGGATGACGTGAACGAGCGCCTGCGCACAGAGATCCCAGACCTGGGCGAACTGCCCCTGCTCTACTACGCCGTTTTAAACGATGATGCTGAGTGGATCAGCCAACTGATTTCCCACGGAGCCAGTGCCAATGAGCCGACTCCCGGTGGAGATACGCCTCTGTGTGCGGCCATCCGCCACATGTCGAGCAGCAGCGTCAGCGCCCTGATTTACGGTGGGGCCGATGTCCAGCAGCCGGGTTTTGAAAAGCAGCCACCCATCGCTTTGGCCTCCCTGCGCCGTGGCACGGACATCTTGCGCAGCCTCACCGCCGCCGGGGCCGACCCCAACACGCGCTTTGCCAGTCCGGTGGCCCAGGCGGTGCTGGACCGCGTGATGATCAAGGACCTGAAACACTCGCTGGAAAATGACCGGGGAGTGACCCCGCTCATCGCCTGCGCAGCGCGTGGGGATGTGGAAGGTGCGGCTGAACTGCTGCGCGCAGGGGCCAAAACAAGCTACTGCACCACCCGCTACAAACGTTACCCCATCAACTTTGCGGCCACTCAGGGTTACCTCTTCCTCATGCGTATCATTCTGGGCCGCCAGCCCGAGTCTGAACCGCAGATCCTGGTGACGGTGGACCTGAGCAAACAGCGCGCCTGGGTGACGCAGGAAGGGCAGGTCATTGATACCTGCCCCGTCTCCACGGGCCGCGAGGGTTTCTCCACCCCCGCAGGGCGCTACGTGATCACCGATAAGCACCGGGCCTGGACCTCCACGCTTTACCATGTCTCCATGCCCTTTTTCATGCGACTGAACTGTAGCGCCATCGGCCTGCACAGCGGCTACGTCACGGGACGGCCCGCCTCCCACGGCTGCATCCGCCTGCCGTATGACAAGGCGAAGAAGTTCTTCAGCCTCGTGCGGGTGGGGGACGAAGTACAGATTGTTCACTGATCGCTCAACCGAGTACCTGCTTCGCCAATGTGGCGGCCAGGGCCTTGGGATCTGACAAAGAGCCCGTTGCCTCCAGTTCCACCGGGGCCACGGACAAATCGGCTTCGTTAAAAACCCGCACCGCCATGGTGAGTTGGTCTCCCGTGATCCAGGTATGGGCACCGACAGGGGTCTGGCAGCCTGCTCCCAGCAGACGCAGGAACTCGCGCTCAACGGTCACCCGGGCCTCCGTTTCAGCATGGTTCAGAGCACGCACGGCCTGGATGGAGATTTCATCTCCAGCACGGCATTCAATGGCGATGGCACCCTGCCCTGCGGCGGGTAAAAAGGTCACGGGATCCAGCGTCAAGGCGCTGAGGGTGTGATCTTCGATCTGAATCTGGCTGCCTTGCATGAGGCCCAGGCGGATCAATCCGGCGGCGGCCAGCAACACCGCATCCAGCGGCTGTTCGCCGAGAACTTTTTTAACGCGAGTGGGCACATTGCCACGGATCTCAACGATCTCCACATCCGGCCGCAGCCACTTGAGCTGGGCGGCACGGCGAACGCTGCTCGTGCCCACGCGGGCCCCCTGAGGCAGTGTTTCCAGGGTGCAAGCTTCCCGAGTGATCAGCACGTCTTCAATCGGTGCGCGTGGCAGCACGGCGGCGATGACAAAACCCGCCGCCAAGTCCGAAGGCACATCCTTCAGGCTGTGCACGGCGGCATCAATCTCGCTGTTCTCCAGGGCGATCTCCAGCTCCTTGATGAAGATGCCTTTGTCCACATGGGCCACCGCATTGAATTCAGAAAAACGCAGGTCCTGGCGCTTGTCACCACTGGTCTGGATGATCTGGCGCACCACATTCAGGTTCGCATGCGCGGCCTGTAGGTCCTCCGTGACCATGCGGGTCTGCGTGAGTGCCAGTTCGCTGCCGCGAGTGCCGAGAGTGAGGATAGGTTGGGACATGGTCGAGAAAGGGCGCGCGGACACTCCTGTGCGCCTGGAAGGTGGCGGCAAGGAAAATCCGGCAGAAGAATGTGCCCATGTTTGCCTGCAAAGCGCGCCGGGTGCAAAGGAATGATGTTTTGACAGGCACAATGCGCCCTTTCATGGTCGCAGGATGATTGTCCCTGAATTCTGGGCCGAGGGCCGGATCAAAGCACGCGTGGATGACCATCAGGTCACCGTGCGCCGGTTTGGCTGGTCCGACATCAGTCAGGAAGAGGCCCAGGCCCACGCCGATGAACGGGCCAAGGCGGCCCTGCATGAAATCGCCGCCGGGGAGATGGTGGAAAAATACGAGCCCAAGATGGCCTACAACGGCGCGGAGGGTGTGCCCATCCGCGAGGAAATCCTGGCCCGTCATGGTGAGGCGGTCATCACCCGGAACCTTTACGGTGCGCGCTGCCTGAATACCCCCGACGTGCTCTTTGCCGATGTGGACTTTGGCCAGAGTGTGCCGCTGAAACTGAGCTGCTCCGTTTATCTCACCCTGGTCGCCTTCGCCACCGGGCTCGGCCTGTGGCAGGGGTCCGTCAAAGTGACCGTGATCAGCCTCTTGATCGCCCTGGTCGTCGGCTCACCCCTGGCTTTGGCCCTTTTCCGCCTTTTTGAAAAAGCCACAGGCGGACCTCGCGAACGGGCACACCAACGCATCCGCCAGTTTTCCCGAAAGCACCCGGACTGGCATCTGCGAGTGTATGAGACCCCCAAAGGCCTGCGCGTTCTGGTCATGCACACCACCTTCGGCGCACGGGACGAGGTAGTTCAGCACTTCTTTGAAGCCCTGGATGCCGACCCGATCTACATCCGCATGTGCCGCAACCAGCACTGCTTCCGCGCCCGGCTCAGTCCCAAACCCTGGCGCATCGGCATCCGCGAGCACATTCGCCCCCGGCCCGGTTACTGGCCGGTGAAGCCTGAGCACTTGCCCGCCCGCCATCGTTGGATCGCCAACTATGAAGCCAAGGCCCAGGACTACGCCGCCTGCCGTTTTCTGGAACGCCTGGGCAGTAGCAACGTCCATCCCACCGCAGATGCCTTGCGCATCATTCATGATGAGCTATGCCAGGCGAACACGACGCTGAAACTCGCGTGAACATTGCACCCGCCTAACCAATTTTCGTTTTTTCACTTCACGCCCAACTCGGCAAAGATGGCCTTCTGCAGCCTCAGGTATTTTTCCGCGTAGTAGCTGGTGAAGGTGGCCAGTTGTTCCCCATCCGTTTGGGCGACTCCCAACCAGGATTGACGCAGATCGGCACGGTCTTTTTCAGAAGCGATCTTCGCCCCCACGGCATGGGCCCAGGAGCTGATGGCGAGCACGGCGATGCCGTGCCGCTGCCAGCCACGGGCGGCATTGATGTCGGCAATGGCTTCCTGGATCTCCTCCAGGCTGTGGCTGTGAAGGGCGAGCCGGGTGCGGGCTTCCGCCAGCAGCACACGGGCCATAGGCGAATCCCGCATCTGATGAATGGCGTGGGCCATGAATTCCACGCCCTGCTCGCGTTCCTTCGCATCCTCGCTGTGGCTGAGAGCATGGCCGAGGATGAGGTAATCCTCGCGCTCTTTCGGTTTGGCATCGGCCAAGGTGACCATCACCCGATGGTAGCTGCGAGTGTCATCCGCCAAATCATGCGCGGTGGCTAACAAAGCGCGCGCAGGGATGCTCTGGGGGGCCTTATGAACCAAGTCCTCAAGCGTGCGAATAGCATCCTCCACCCGGCCTTGGATCAAGTGCTGTTCTCCCTCTAGCAGTCCGACAAAGGCCTGCGGCACGCCAGCGGCGGTGCATTCACGGATGCTGGCGGTGATCCACTCATCCTCACCACTCATGATAGCAAACTGGGCGGCCTCCACCGCGCGCTGGGCCTTTTCAATTTTTAACCTAACATAAAGCGTGGTTGATATCGCCAGCCCCACGAGCAGAGACAAGGCGACCAAAGTGACGGTGATGAAGGCCGCGCGATTTTTCTGCATCAGCTTATGCAGGCGATAAACGGTGCTAGGCGGACGGGCGAGGACCGGCTCGTGATCGAGATGACGCTGGAGGTCATCAGCCAAGGCGCTGGCCGTGTCATAACGGCGACGGCGATCCTTTTCCATGGCCTTCATGACGATCCAGTCGAGATCGCCCTTCAGCAGGCCGATGAGCTTGGGCGCCTCGCTCTGGCGGTGACTGGCCACGGTGCTGACGGTGGCTGCGGCCAATGTCTTCAAAAGGGTGGAAGGCTTCTTCGGCTCGCGTTCGCGAATGAGGCGGCGCATCTCATCAAAACCCGCCTTCATCAGCTCGTCCTGGCTGAACGGGGTGTAACCCGTGAGCAGTTCATAGAGCAGCACGCCGAGGGCGTAAATGTCGCAACGGGTATCAATGTCCAGCCCGCTGAGCTCCGCCTGCTCCGGGGCCATGTAGAGCGGAGTGCCCACCATCTGCTCGAAGTGCGTGAAGAGCGTCTTGTCCGTGAGGCGCTGCTGCATGGCCTTCGCCACACCAAAGTCGATGACCTTCGGCACGGGCACACCGTCATGGAGGGTGACGAGGATGTTCGACGGTTTCAGGTCGCGATGAATGACCCCCTTCATGTGGGCGTGCTGCACCGCGCGGCAGACCTGGATGAACAGGGTGAGCCGCGCCTCCGGGGTGAGCAGGTGCTCATCACAAAAGCGTGTCACCGGCACGCCGCGAACCAATTCCATGACAAAAAAGGGACGCCCGGTTTCAGTCGCGCCAGCATCCAGGACACGCGCGATGTTCGGATGATCCATCAAGGCAAGAGCTTGGCGCTCCTGCTCAAAGCGGGCGATGACCTCCTTGGTGTCCATGCCCGCTTTGATGATCTTCAAAGCCACACGGCGCTGCACGGGGTGGGTTTGCTCCGCCATCCAGACGGTGCCAAAACCGCCCTCCCCGATCTGCTGGAGCAGCTTGTAGGGACCGATGCTTTGGCTCTCCGAAATGGCAGGGGCCGAGGGAGCCGTGGGCGGCTCCAGATGCACGCGCATGAAGTTCTCTGTCTTCAGCGAATCAAGCAGGGCCTCCACCCGGCGGCGCAGAACGGGGTCGCTCTGGCAATGCTCATCAAGCACACGCTGCCTCTCCCTGGGATCCTCCTGGGTCAGGAGAGCATGAAAAATTTCCTCCTCCGTCATGGGGTCGCCAGGGAAGGGGAGTCGTCCGACAAGAGGCTACTGAAGGTCGCGCTCGACCTCGAGGATGCGTTGAAGGGCATCGAGAAACTCGTCGGCAGCCTCCAGCGGCAGCATGATGGTGTCACGGCGGCCACGCACGTCTTCCGTGATTTTGATCACCCGGCCACGCTCATTTTCCTTGAGGTCCAGAAAGAAGATCTTCCGGTCCGTCATGATCTTTTCGGAGTGCAGCGCTGGGCTGCCGCGCCTCGGCTCTTCAGATTCGTCGTTCCTCATTGAGTGTAAACCTCCAGGTCCCGTGTGCAGTTGAATTACAAGGGTGAGTGTAGAAATCAGCCCCCGCTTGTCAACGCTTACTCTCCGAAGTTGCGGACGAAGTCGGCGATCTGCTGCGCATCCTGCAGGTTCACCTGACGGGTGGCGGTGCATTCCTCCACGCTCAAGGCCTGACGCCGGGCCACACGACCCGCCTTCCACACCCAGGCACGCGGATTGTAAGGGCCGACCTGACGCGGATCGCTCCAGGTATGGATGCCCAGCGTGCGGTCATTCACTGCGGCGGCCATGTGCATGGGGCCGCTGTCCACACTGATGACAAAACGTGCCTGCCGGAGCCCCCAGATCAGCTCTGCCAGGGAGGTGCGATTGCTGAAGTCCACCACATGGGATCCCTGGGGGATGGGTGCGCCCTGGGGCATGCCCACCAGCACCACAGGCAGCGGGGCAAGGGCATCGCACAGCCGCTGCAATACTTCAGGCGATAGCGATTTACCCTCTCCACGGGACCAGGGATGCAGGACGATCAAGTCCTCACGCTCCGGCCAGCTCACAGGCCTGTGGCCCTGGGCCAGGGGAAACGTCAGGTTCTCTGCATCCACCTGGATGCCAAAGGCGCGTGGCAGCGCCAGGTAACGGTCCACCGCATGAGCCCCGGCATCCACTGGCACAATGTGGTCATGAAAAAAACGCGCCCCTTCGCGAGAATCCGATAGCCCCACCACAGGCCGCGAGCGCCGGGACCGGGCGATGTAGCCGCTGCGAAACAGACCCTGAAAATCCAGCACGATCTCCGGCTCTTCACGGGGCAGGGCACCCCAGCCTTTGGCCCAGCGGCGCATGACCAGCAGGCCGCCGAGACCGCGACACTGCTTGCGCGGAAAGGAAATCACCTCATCCAGCAAAGGCGAACCCTGGAGCAGGGGAGTCCATTCGGTATTGGCCAGCCAACGCAACCGCAAATGCGGGTAGGCCTGGCGGATGGCCTGCACAGCGGGCAGGGTGTGGACGATGTCGCCTAGCGAACTGGGTTTCACGATCATGGCGGATCGGAATCCAGCCAGGGAAGGCAGCCCAGAATCGCTCATTTATTTGCCAAGGGACAGGCGCTCAGCCAGCAGGGAGGGCAGCCCGGCGGCACGGATTTTGTCCTGCGCCGTCTGGATGTCGTATTCCAGGCGGCGAATGGAGATCGTCTGCGCCTGCACATCATAGATGGCATAGGCCGCACGCCAGTCTCCGTCGCGGGGCTGGCCCACACTGCCCACATTGACAAAATATTTCACGCCGCGCTGAAGAGTGACGTCATTGCCGCGGGCGGCGCGCACGGAGTCATCCTTTTCAAAAATGCGCGGCACATGCGTGTGACCGTAAAAGCAGACCTGGGTAAACTGATAGCTGAAGCTGGCCATCGCATCAAAACGATTGGTCACGTAACCCCAGGCACCCGGTGAATCCAGGGTGGAATGGACGATGGTGAAATCCCGCACCTGACGCACCAGCTTCAGTTCGCGCAGCCACTGGCGCTGATCATCGTTCAACTGCTGCCGTGTCCACAGCAGCGCCGCCTGCGCCAGGGGATTCAGTTCGTCGAGCTGGCTTTCGCTGGCCGCACCTTCGTCATGGTTGCCACGGACCACGGGGCAGCCCATTTGGCGCACCGTTTCCAGGCATTCCACGGGGTTCGCGGCATAACCGACGATGTCACCGAGACAAACGTAATTGGCACAGCCCTGCTCCTGGGCGTCCCACAGAACAGTCTGCAGGGCCTCCAGATTAGCATGAATGTCTCCGAAAATGGCAAATTTCATCGAGGTTGAGCGATGGGGTAAAAGGTGGCATCATCGGGATGACCGAAGGGAAATCAAGCATTTCGGCACGGTAGCCCAAGGTAGTTACTCCAAATTCGGCCCTGGGTGACAGTGTTTATAGGCTTAAATCTGCCGGCCAGTCCATCTGCGACTCACCGTGCATGATCTCCGCAAGCACCGGCACATCCAGGAATTGCTGCATCACCATGCGGTTGGAGATGCTGGCCAGGTCACGCTCGTCGTGAGTATTGTTGAGGATGATGCCCGCACAGGTTAGGCCGCGGGCCTGGATGTTTTTCACCGTCAAAATCGTGTGGTTCAGGCAGCCCAACTTGTTGTTCACCACGACAATGATGGGAATAGACAAGTCGCCAGCAAGATCCGCCATGCTCAACTTGTCCGTCAGGGGCACTTCCCAGCCACCGGCTCCCTCTACCAGCACGTGGGAAAATCGGGCCGCCAAGGAGAAAAAGCCCTGCCTCGCGGCCTCCACATCCACCTTTTTGTTTTCCAGCAGGCCTGCGGCAAAAGGGGAGGCTGGCACTTTGAGATACACGGGGTTCACTTCCTCCAGCGTCACCGCCTCACCACTGGCCTGGCGCAGTGCATGGGCATCCATGCGGTCCCCGCAGGCCAGGGGCTTGTAACCCACGGCCGCGTGACCTTCGCGGCGCAGCGCCTCGATGAGCAGGCTGGTGACATAAGTTTTGCCAGCGTCGGTATCGGTGCCGGTGATGAAATAGTGCATGAGGATACGCTATGCCGCGCCGAAGCAGGCTCGGCAATGCTTGTTTGTCCGTTCTGGTGCTACTCCGCACGGATGCCGATTTTCTCCACCGGGATGGCCTTGAACCCGAGCTTAAAGGCCGGGGATTCGGGTTTCAGACGCCAGTCGTCCTTTTTCCAGTCCACAAAGAGCGGATCGGCAACGAGGCTGTTTTTGTCCCAGCCGGCAGACTGCCACGCGGTCCATTCATCCAGAGGCTCGGCTTCGGAAATGCGGATGTCATCCAGGAACACCTGGCCCTGGGGCTCGTGACAGTCCACACGGAGCCAAAAAGCCTTCATCCAGGGTTTCCAGCCGGTTTCGTTCTCACGCAGCATGCGGCCGGTGGCCTCGACTTCCTGCCACTCACGGGTCGCGATGATGCTGGTGCTGCCCGCCTGCCAGTAACCCTCGCCATTTTTAAACGACGCCAAGGCCAGGCTGATTTTGGCGCTGGGTTCCGTGGATCGAATGCGCAGCCTCACCCGGTAGGCGGCTCCGGGTGTGATGGGCACGTCAGGGCCATGAAAGACGCTTTTCGGATTCTTGGGATCTTTCCCCAAAGCGCAGTCCACGCGCAGGGCTCCTTCAGCGGCGACGAGTTGCACCTCCTGGTTAGGCCGGTGATTGAATCCCCAGCCTTTCGGGGTTTTGCCAGCCGGGGCCTGATCGAAATTCTCCGCCACCAAAGGTTCACCTTTGTCTGGCCCAACCTGATTGATGCCCGTGACGATGGGGTGCCCGCCATTCCAGGCGAGGTTGTAATCAATCGTATTCCACTGCGGCGAGGCATGGCGGACATCGCCATACTTCACGCCGGGCGTGTCGCCTAACATTATGTTATACCGAAATACATTGCCACTCATCATCGTCCCGTCTCCACGGATGGCATCCTTCGGGTGGAGACCCATGTTGCGCATGGTTTTCCACGCCGGCTGGCCGATGACGGATTCGTAGCCCTTCACCATGGTGGGGTAATGACTATCATAAAAACGCATCGTTTTCGTCCAGCCATGGAGATCAAACTGGAACTTACCACCGAGGGCGAAGACGTTGTTTTCCACCACGCAGTCACGGGCGTTGTGCATGTGGATGGGCGTGTGGGCCACGCGGAAGACGATGTTACCGATGATGTCCAGGCCACCGCTATTATCATCGGGATAGAGGCCAAAGGTGAACCAGGGATGCTTCAGGCCGCCGGCCTCCTGGCCGCAGCCGACGATGTCGTGGATGAGGTTATACCGCCACTTGCTGCCACGGCTGCTGATCCAGTCCCGCCCGCCCGTGTAGATGGCCCCGCCGTCCTGAGTCTCCAGCACCAGGTGATGCAGGTGGTTATACTCCACGATGAGATTGTTCCCACTCATCTGCACACCCATTCGTGGGCCGTCATGGATGTGATTGTGCGCGGCCGTGAGGTCCACGCCATGAAGAGCGATACCGCAGGCGTTTTTGTTAAACACACCCATGTGATGAATGTGATTGTCCTCCGCGATGTGACCCGGACCCGTCAGCGTTTTGCGGTCGCCGCCGCTCAGGCTGATGCCGTTGCTACCCGTGTAGCTGATTTCATTGCGGGACAGGCGCACATTTTTGCCCCCGCTGACACCGATACCGCTGCCGCTGAAGGCCCCCACCTGAGTAAGGGTGCATCGCTCCACCCGGCAATTCTCCGCGCCGTCGAAGGTGATGGCGCTGCCATGGCAGCCGGTGAGGGTGAGGCAGCTCAAAGTGATGTTTTTTGCCCCCGTTTTGACCTTGAAAAAACTCTCCAAGATAGGCAGGCGGACTTCCTGATCTGCCAGAGGCTGAGGAGGCCAAAAGTACAGCGTGCCCGTGTGCTTGTCATAAAACCATTCGCCAGGAGCATCCAGTTCCTCCAAGGCATTTTGGAAGTGGTAGCGGTTGTGCGGGTGCAGATCGTAGCTGCAATCTTTCTTGAGGGTGAGCCGTCCGGTCTCAGGGTCTAGCGACTGGATGGGCTCAATAAAATTCCACCAGCCATATTGGGCAAAGATATCCAACTCCACATCCTCTGGGTGCGCCCATTTTCGGATGTCGGCAGGTTTCACATAGAGATGACGTTTCCACAGATGCCCCTCTGGAGCACCCGCCGGGGGAAACTCCGCCACAAAGGCCCAGCCACCATAGAGCGGATCTGCCACGTCAAAGTTCGGGTATCGGGCCAGCACTTGGCGCTGGCCGGCAAAGAGGAGCTGCTTGGGCAAAAATCCCTTGGGCAGGAGTTTGGAAACGTCGGCCTTGAGGATTTCCCCCGCATGGGCTTGCCAGCCAGTGACAATTGGCGCACCTATGAGGCTGGCGCCTTTTCCCGTGATCGTGAGCTGGGAATCCTGGGCCTCCAGCACAAGAGGCTGGATGATTTCCGTGATGCCTTCAGGTAGTCGCAGCGTCACGGGCTCTTGATTACCAGAAAGGCGCATCTCGCGCACTTGTTGCAAGGCCTGTGACAAAGATAGGGCAGGGGAGACATGGAGCTCCACCGCCCCCAATAAGGGCGCACAGAAACCAAGGGCCAGTAGAAACAAGGGACGTTTGCAGCACATGAGGCGGCAGAAATACATCATCCCACCTGCCATTCCTCTAGAAAACAGCCCTTCTTCCAATCTACCTGCCTTTGAATCTGACCCCTTGATTTCTCTCCCCCAGGCCTGCGAAGGTGAAAAGCATCAACTTCTGCTTTGGGCATTTGTCATTTGCCCGTCATTCGTCATGCTGTCATCCCGGCATCCGACCCTCTTTCCCTCCATCATGCTCCCTGTCTCTGAACAACTCGAAATCCTCAAGCGCGGCACCGTGACCATTCACAGCGAGAAAGAACTCGCGGCGAAACTGGCCAAGGGCAAACCCCTGCGCATCAAACTGGGGGTGGACCCAACCTCGCCAGACATCCATCTAGGCCATGCCGTAGCCCTGAGAAAGCTGCGCCAGTTTCAGGACCTGGGGCACCAGATTGTGCTCATCATCGGTGACTTCACCGCCATGATCGGCGACCCCAGCGGCCGCTCCACCACCCGCCCGCCGCTGACTTACGACGAAGTGCTGGCCAATGCCAAGACCTACACCGACCAAGCCTTCCTCGTCCTCGACAAAGACAAGACGGAGGTCGTCTTCAACGGCAACTGGTTCAAAGAGATGCCTTTCATGGAAGTCATCAAGCTGAATGCCCGCGTGACCCTTCAGCAGATGCTTCAGCGTGAAGACTTCAAAAACCGCGTGGCCAATGGCACCGAGGTACGCCTGCACGAAATCCAATATCCCATCATGCAGGGCTGGGACAGCGTGGTGGTGCGGTCGGATGTCGAGATCGGCGGCAGCGACCAGTTATTCAACATCTTGGTAGGCCGTGACCTGCAAAAAGAAGAAGGCATGGAGCCACAAATCTGCATGACCCTGCCTCTTCTGGAAGGTCTGGACGGCGTGAAAAAAATGTCCAAGTCCCTGGGCAACTACGTGGGCCTCACCGATGCGCCGAAGGAGATGTTCGGCAAGCTGATGAGCATCCCAGACGAGCTGATGGCTAAGTACTACCTGCTCGTCCTCGGCGAAGAGCTGGATGCAACGATGCATCCTATGGAAGCCAAAAAAGCCCTCGCTGCTAAATGCGTGGCCGTTTACCACAGCGAAGCCGCCGCCCAAGAATGTCGCGACGACTGGGACCTGCGCTTCAGTAAAAAAGACCTCGCGAATGTCGAACTGCCCCTGCTCACCCTAGCCGATCGTCGCGATGTTCTGGGCGTGGTGCAGCATGCCTACCTGTCCGTCTTTGAGCAGACCGTCTCCGGCGGTGATGTACGTCGCCTCGTCCAGGGCGGCAGCATCCAGCTCAACGGCGAAAAACTCACCGATCCCAAAGCCGAACCCGCCTGGGAAACCGGCGCGGTGCTTAAGCTGGACAAGAAGAGGAGTGTGCGGCTGGCATAAGCACCCGCTTTTGAGAAAAGCACCTTTGCCTCTGGAACCTCATCTCTTCCAGCGGCGGGTGATGTCGTGCTGGCTCAGCCCGCGCGGTCTTGGCAGCCCTCAGGCTGCTCACTCGCCCTGGAGTTCCTGCCGCAGTTTTTCGGTGCCGTCGCGCAGGCCCTGCAGGCCGGTTTTCCAAATTTCAAATTGCGCGTGGGCAGACTGGTAAGCAGGGTCCACCAACAGTTCGTCCAGAGCCAGGAGGGCTTCATGCATCCAGTTGAGACAGCGGCGGGTGATGGCCAGGACAAAACCGCGTTGCATCGGATCTGCCAGCTCCCGGCGTGAGTGCAGGGCTGCGGACAGCTTGCCACTGGCCTGCATGAGGTTGGTCATGAACCGGTCCGCTGGCTGGTCGCGGATCTCTCCTCGGCTTTCATTGATTCCTGTGCTGCCAATCTCTCGCAACACCTGCACGAGGAAGTCATAGGACTGGGCTTTCAGGGGATGCGGCTCGTCCGCCTCCCGGTTATCGTCCTCAATGTCGTCGCTGCCGTCATCCACTTTCCAGGACTCACCTTCCTCCGCATCCGTGGCGGCTTGGTTCATCAGTTCAGCCCACTCGCGGCGGCGCTTTTTGTCCGGGCTGTCATCCTCGGAAGGTTCCACGCCTTCCTGGGCATCGGCCATGTCTTCCAGCAGGTTGTCCCAGCCCATGACAAAGGCGGTCTTTTCATCGGCGTCTTCATCTTCGCCGTACTTTTCATAAGCTTCCATGCCCGCATCATTCAGGCGGTCGGAGGCTTTGAGCTGTTCTTCCCACTGCTCCTCGGTCATGGCGACATCCGTGTCGTCCTCGTCATCCTCCGTAGGTTCGGGACGCTGGATGATCGCGGCCAAAAAGTCGCGCATGGCCTGCAAGTTAGCCAGTCTTTGGGCTCCCTCTTCATCCTCATCCATCTCCCAGACATGCTCAGAAATGGTGATCTCCAGGTCGGCACTTTCGACTACGCAGCGGCCCTGCTCGATTGTGAACCATTCCAGGTAAAGGCTGTTGCGCAGCTCGGTCGGCACGTCGGCGATGCGGTCTTCCCGGTAGGCCTGACGCCACTCTTCCTCCGGCACGGTGAAGACCTTCACTTTGCGGGAGGCGGTGATGTCACCCACCATGCCGTTTTGCACCCGGTTCAGCCGCTGGAGTTCCGGCTGCGGCTGGGAGGCCGGATTGACAAAGGAAACCCGAGTGCCCGCGACATCGCGCCAGGCATCGCCATCGAGGTCCAGCTCGATAGGCTCCTCGCGGCCCAGCAGCCACAGCCGACCACGGACGCGACCGCGTTCGGTGTTGTCGATTTCACCATGGGTGATGGCGGTATGGATGCGTAGTGCCACGTCAAAGAAAGGGGGGAAAGAGGGCTGAGAGACGGCGGGGGCGAGATCAGGCTTTCAAGGCCTGCTCAATGTCTGCCCACAGATCCTCCACATGCTCAATGCCGACGGAAAAACGCACGAGGCCATCGGTGACACCGGCGGCTTCGCGGATGTCTTTGGGGATGGAGGCGTGAGTCATGGTGGCAGGGTGGCACACGAGGGATTCGATGCCGCCCAGGCTTTCGGCCTGTGTGAAAAGGCGCAGTCTGCGGATGAAAGTGAGGGCCTGTTCCTGCATGTGCCCAAAGTCAGCCAACAGCATGCCCGAGCCCGCGCTCATCTGCTTCTTCGCCAGCTCATACTGAGGATTCGACGGCAGGAAGGGATAACGCACACTTTTCACATCGGCCCGGGCTTCCAGGCGGGTGGCCAGTTCCAGAGCATTGGCACTGTGGCGCTCCATGCGCAGAGCCTCGGTCTTCACGCCGCGAGAGGTCAGCCAAGAATCAAACGGGCTGGGCTGCAAACCGAGGGCCTTTTGGGCAAAGATCATTTTCTCCTGCCACTCGGCCGAGTTTGAGCACACCGCGCCGCCGAGGGCATCGGAATGGCCGTTCGTGTACTTCGTGGTGCTGAGCAGGGAGAGATCGGCCCCCAGATCCAGCGGACGCTGCAACAGGCTGGAGGCAAAGGTATTGTCCATCACCACCGTGGCACCGACGCTGTGCGCAACCTCGGCGATGGCACTGATGTCCAAAATTTTGAGCAGCGGGTTTGTGGGAGACTCCAGCCACACCAGGGCTGGCTTGATCTCGGCGATGCGGGCGTAATTCGCCGGGTTGGCCAGGTCCACATACTCGATCTCCACGTTGAACTTGCGCAGCACGCGCTCAAACAGGCGATAGGTGCAGCCGTAGATGTTTTGTTCGGAGACGATGGTGTCCCCAGCCTTCAGGCCAAAAGCAATGGCGGTGATGGCGGAGACACCGCTGGCGAAAACTGTGCAGTGCTGGGCATTCTCCAGGCTGGCCAGGGTGTTTTGCAGGTTCCGGTAATTCGGGCTGCCACTGCGCGTGTAGTCAAAGCCGCCAGGATTCCCCGTCTCGTAGGTCGAGGTCATGTAAATCGGGGGGATCACCGCGCCCGTTTCGCTGCGGTAATCCTGGCCGATGTGGATGGCTCGGGTCTCAAAACGTGCTTCGCTGGGCACCGTGGGGTCGTCTTTCATGGTCGGACGTTTACCCAATCATGCCACGGCGAAGATGCAAGCCTGGGGGCAGTGCCGATGTTCAACCTTTGGCGGTCCAAGCCAGTGCATATTGCCCAAAAGCTGACCGCCAAAGACACCCGGGATCACCCGGTATCACTTCTCCTTCGCTGTTTCCACGTCCGGCAGGAACACCGTCAGCAGACCCAGCAGAGGGAGATAGGCACAGACACGGAACACAAAGTTGATGCCCTGGCTATCCGCCATGGCCCCGAGCACGGCGGAACCGATGCCGGCGATGCCGAAGGCCAGACCGAAGAATAGCCCTGCGATCATGCCCACTTTCCCCGGCATGAGCTCCTGCGCATAGACCAGGATGGCGGAAAAGGCGGAGGCCAGCACCAGACCGATGATCACTGTCAAAATCGCCGTGGTCATCAGGCCTGCATGCGGCAGCCAGAGGGCAAAAGGGGCCACCCCCAGGATGGAGACCCAGATGACCTGCTTGCGGCCAATGCGGTCTCCCACCGGGCCGCCGATGATCGTACCCGCGGCCACCGCAAAGAGAAAGACAAACAGGTAATATTGCGACTGCTGCACCGAGACCTGGAAACGATCCATCAGGTAAAAAGTGTAGTAATTGGTTAGGCTGGCCAGATAGACGTATTTGGAAAAGATCAGCACCACAAGCACGGCCACGGCAAAGGCCACGCGCCCGGTTGTCGGTGCCTCACTGGCAACAACCGAAGCAGGCCCGCGCCGCCTGTGGATGCGGTGCAGGTTTCGCGCCTGCCACTGCCCCACCTGGAACAGCACCAGCACGCCGATCATGGCAATGATGGAGAACCACGACAGGGCTGCCTGCCCATGCGGCACGATGAACCATGCGGCCAGCAAAGGACCGACGGAGGTGCCCGCGTTGCCTCCCACCTGGAAGAGAGACTGGGCCAGCCCGCGTCGGCGTCCCGCCGCCATGTGGGCGATGCGTGAAGCCTCGGGGTGAAACACGGCAGATCCTGCGCCCACCAGGGCGGAAGAGATGAGGATCGTCGGGAAACTGTGCGCTTGTGAAAGCGACAGCAGGCCCACCAAGGTCATCCCCATACCCACGGGCAGGGAGTAGGGCATGGCCTTTTTGTCCGTGATGTAACCGACCAACGGCTGCAGCAGGGAAGCGGTGACCTGGAAGGTCAGCGTGATGAGACCCAACTGGGTAAAGGTGAGCCCGTAGGATTCTTTGAGCACCGGATAAATCGCTGGGAGCAGGGCCTGAATGGTATCATTCAGCATGTGGGCAAAGCTGATGGCAAAAAGCAGCGCAAACACGGTTTCCGTGGCATTCTGCTGGGGCCTCACCAGCGGGGGGGCCTCCTCGATCACTGTCTCATTCATAGGGACGATGACTCTTCCCAAGAAGTCGCCGAAACTCAAAGGGCAGCCCTGGTGCTCATCCGAGTCTCAATGGTATTTTTCTCGGATTGCCTCCCGGAACTCAGCGGGGGTGTCACCGGCATAACGGCGGAAAAAGCGGCTGAAGTAAGAGGGATCCTGAAACCCTGTTTGATAGCCGATTTCCGAAATGCTGAGGTCCGAATGCAACAGCAGGCGCTTCGCATCCAGCAATCGACGATGGCGGATCAGCTCTCCGGCCGAGTGGCCTGTCTCCTGGTGAATGACGTCATTCAGATGATTCACCGTGACTCCGAGCTGCTTCGCGTAAGGAGCCAGAGCCTGCCACTCGCGGAAATGATGTTCCAAAGCCAAATGAAACTGACGCGCGAGAAGGGCGGCCCGGGTGGGTTCGGATCCCGGGTGGCCTGCGGCATCCAGACGGCTCGCCTCGATAAACAGGATGCGCAGAAGAGCGCGCAGCACCTCCATGACACCACGCCTGCCGCCATCATACTCACGTTGCAAGTCCACAAACAGCTCTAGGAGGCGACCTGCCTCCTTCTTCTTGACCTGGAACCAGGGGGCGGCACCTGGGGCGAAGAAAAAGGGCAACTCCACCAGCATGCTGGGCGGTGGCGACTGATGATCAAAAAACGCCTGGGTGAACGAGGCCACCGTGCCACGCATGGAGGCCGCACGCGGGTAAATGGTGTGAACCTGCCCAGGACTGAGGAAAAACAGCGTGATGCCAGTGACATCATATTCACGGAAATCATGCATCAGCCGGGCCGGCCCCTGAATGAGGAAGAGCTGGAAGAAATCATGAAAATGAGGGATCAGCCGCTGAGGTTCCTGGCTCATGGAAAGCTCTAGAGGCATCACGACCACCCCCTGCTCACGCAGGCTGTCCTGCCCGTAGTCGCTCATCTGGAGCGAGGGGATGGTGCGGCGGTTCATGTGGCTGGGATCAAAGCACGAATCCCCGCTAAAGGCCAGTACTTGAGAGGGCCACCATCCTTTAGGCCAGGATATCCTTCGCCACTTCACCCGCCACATCCGTGAGGCGAAAGTTCCGCCCTGCATAACGATAGGTGAGACGCTCATGATTGATGCCCAGCAGGTGCAGGATGGTGGCGTGCAGATCATGCGTGCCCATCACCCCTGTCGCTGCGGTATCGCCCATTTCATTCGTGCTACCATGCACGTAGCCGCCTTTCACACCGCCGCCCGCCATCCACATGGTGTAGCCACCGCCATTGTGACCCCGGCCATTGTAGGCCTCATTGTCGTAGCCGGAACCACGCCCAAACTCGCCGCCCCAAACAATCAGGGTATCGTCCAGCATGTTGCGTTGTTTAAGGTCTGCAATCAGGCCGGCGATGGGCTTGTCTATCGAATGACATTGGCGGCCCAGGTTTTCACGCAAGCCGTTGTGATGATCCCAGCCAGGGGAGGTGAGCTGAATGAAACGCACCCCTTTTTCCGCCAGCCGACGGGCCATGAGGCACTGGGTGCCAAAGCGTTCCGTATCACTGGTATTGAGGCCGTAGAGTTCACGAATGTGCTCAGGCTCTTGGCCGAGGTCCAGAGTCAACGGCACCGAGCTCTGCATCTTGTAGGCCAGTTCATAAGACTGGATGACGCCTTCAATCTCTGGATTGCCAGGGTCCTGCCCCAGCAGGCGGCGGTTGGCCTTCTGGATGAATTCGATCTGCCGTTTTTGTTCCGCATCGGACAGGCGTCCGTTGCTGAGATGGGCCACACCGCCGCCGCCCGTATTCAGCCGTGTGCCTTGAAACGAAGCTGGCAAAAAGGCCGATCCGTAATTCATGGCCCCGCCATTGTCGGCAATGGGATTGATGGTGACAAAACCGGGCAAATCCTCCGCCTCAGTGCCCAGGCCGTAAACGATCCAGGCGCCCATAGAGGGCCTGACGAAAGATTCGCTACCGATGTGCAATGCCACCGTGGCCATCTGATGGGCATTGGTGGCGGTCTTCATGCCATTGAGCATGCAGAGGCTGTCGGCGTGTTTGGCCAACTCAGGAAAGGCTTCGGAAATCATGAGCCCGCTCTGCCCGCGAGGCTTGAATTCAAAAACAGAGCCCATGTACTTTTGCACCTTCTCCGCCTCGGCCTTGGCCAGTTCAGGCTTCCAGTCAAAGGTGTCCAGATGACTGGGCCCGCCCTGCATGTACATGAAGATCACCCGCTTCGCGCGTGGGGCAAAATGGGGCGGCTTGGGGGCCAGCGGGTTGATCGTCTTCGGCGGAGCGGCCGCTTGCGCCCACTGCTGGTTCAGCGCCTGAAAGGCCAGCCAGCCAAAGCCGACACTGCTGGACTGGAGAATATGGCGACGGGTGGTCATGACAGTCGAAATCAGGGTTTAAAAAACATACCGGAACTCAGCCGTGCCCAGCAGGGCCTGCACCAGTGTGGTCCAGCGGGCTGGGTCGCCGCCGGATTCAGTTCCCTCCAGCAAAGTGAGGGCCTCCGCCTGCTCTTCTGCCGATGGCTTCCGGCCTAACAAATAACTATACAATTCATTCACCGATTCTTCTGGATTTTTCTTTTCTTCCAGGATCCTCCCGGCGATTTCACCAGCCACGTCTTCCATGAACGGACTGTTCATGAAAAAGAGAGACTGCGGCGCGGTCGTGGTGACATCGCGCAGACCTTTGATCTGGGTGGGGCCGGGAAAGTCAAAGGTACTAAAAAGCTCCGGCACGCCGTCACGGACCACCGGCAGGTAAATGGTGCGAAATGGATCCTCCACGTTGAGGAAACCCTGGGTGATGCCCAGCCGTCCTTTGCCCCCTGTGCCGCCCACCTGCGTGCCTTCCGGCCGCACCAGGTCCAGCCTGCCCGCCAGATGCAGTAGGGTGTCCCTTATCGGCTCGATCTCCAGCCGACGTGCGTTCATCCGCCAGCGCAACCGGTTGCCTGCATCGGGATGGTTCGGATCCGCAGCGTCTCCAGTGGAGCAGGCGAGGCGGTAGGTGCGGCTGAGCATGAGGTTGCGAATCAGCCCTTTCACCGACCAGCCGCCCTCGACAAACCGGATGGCCAGATGGTCCAGCAGTTCCGGATGAGTGGGATCGGCACCCGTGCTGCCGAAGTCATCCACAGTGCGGACGATGCCTTCACCAAAAAGATGCTGCCACACGCGGTTGACCATCACGCGTGCGGTCAGCGGATGGGTCGGCGAGGCGATCCACTGGGCCAGCTCCAGCCGCCCGGAAGCTGCTGCGGCGATGGGGGGCAGGGCAGGCAGGCCGGGCACGGTGATCTTGCCACGACCAGGGGCGGCTAGGCGCTCATAGGGATCACCCCCGACAGCAAGTTCACAGTCACGGGCCTCCCCCTCCACCACCCCCATGCAGAAGTGCGGATCCGTGTCATATCGCGGGAGTTGTTTTGGGTTTCCCAGTGCACGGATGTCATCCATGGAGTGAACCCCGGCGGGCAGCATCTGCGGCGGCCCCACGCTCTCATTCAGCGCGGTGGGCAGGTCCACCAGCATCTCAGGGTCCACATAACCTGCCCGTGTCATGTCATGGCGGTTGGCCAGACCGGAGAGGGTGCGGCTGCTGTAAAAGATGCCCGCCAACGCATAGTAGTCCTTTTGGCTCACCGGCTCCGTCTTGTGATCGTGACAGCGAGCACAACTCAACGTTAGGCCAAGGAAGGCACGCGAAGTGACGTCCATCTGGTCGTCCACCTGATCCAGGATGAACTGCTCGTAGCTGCCCTCCTGCAGGCTGAGACTGCCCAGAGCCAGCATGCCGGTGCCGGTGATTTGTTCCCGTCTCTGTGCCACGGTCTTGGCAGGCAGAAGATCTCCGGCGATCTGCTCCGCAATGAAACGATTGTAGGGCTTGTCGGTATTGAAGGAATCAATGACCCAGTCACGGTAGCGGAAAGCGTAGAGAAACGGGGCATTCCACACCCGGCCAATGCTGTCGGCGTAATGCACCACATCCAGCCAATGCCGGGCCCAGCGCTCGCCAAAACGCTCGCTCTGGAGAAAGGCATCCACCACTTTTGCAAAGGCGTCATCGTCCGCAGAAGGATCCCGCACAAAGGCCTCCACTTCGTCCTGCGAAGGGGGGAGACCGCGAAGGTCAAACGATGCGCGGCGGATCCATACCTCACGGCTAGCATCTCCCACGGGCTGTAGATTTTCCTTTTCCAGCCGGGCCAGGATGAAGCGATCCAGATCATCGCGCGACCAGGCCGCATTCTTCACCTCAGGTAGGGCGGGCCGCTGCATCGGCTTGTAAGACCAGGGCACCGGATTTTCATACTCGGCTGCCGGGATGGGGGCCATCGCCAGCATCAGAGCGGGAAGAATCCAGGCCGCCTTGGCATTCATGACTTGGCTCCTTTCATCTTCAGCCAGGCGCTGAGAGCCCGGACATTTTGGACAAAGGTGTCGCTGTAAATCACACCGCCTTTAGGCGAGGTCTTTTTGCCGCTGGCATCGCGCATGATGCCGCGCTCATCCTTGCTCTCTGTCCACGATCCGTCGGGCTTGATCTCGCTCAAAATGGTAGAAATATCCTTGTCGGTGGGGGGTGAAGACCAGCGCTCTTTTTCGGTGCGGGGGAAGACGACCGGCTCGTTGCGCACAATCTTCCTTCCGATGGCCTCGATGGCATCTAGCTCGCTGTCCCAAACCCAGCCATAATTGGAGGAAGCTTTTTTGTCGCTGTAAGTCAGCTCGAAACCTTTGCCGCCTTCACCCCGCTCAAAGTAGAGAGGCTTGTTGGTCTGGAGCTCGTAAAAGCGTGCCAGTTTGTTGCCGGGCAGCAAGGACTTGCGCAGGTAGGTGATGGCCTTGGCGACAGGTGGCAGGTACTTTCTGTCACCCGTGGCGGCGCTGAGCTTCAGCAGCGCCCACATGGCAGCCTGCGACTCACGACCGCTGACGGAACTCGGCTCAAAGGCACGGCTCCACACGGGCTGCATGTCGGCATTGTACTGCTGGGCCCAGGCAGGCTGCGGCTCGGGCATTTGAGCGGTGATGAGAAAGTCGCCACCCCGCTTGGCCGCCGCGAGGTAACGTTCGTCGTGGCGCAGTTGCCATGCCAGCAGGAGGGTGGCCATCAGCGTCGCATGAGTGTTGTCATTCAGCACGTAGCAGCCGGTGAAATCCTTGGGCCATTTGCGTGGCCAGTCAGCGGGGTAATTACCGGCCTTCACAGGATACTTGTCCGCAGGTGGGGGCGATGCAGGCCAGGTATCAAAACTGGCGGACCAGCCCCCCGCCGGATACTGCGCGTTCATGATGGCATTGAGCGCATAATCCGCTGCCTCACGGATCTCCTCATCCTTGCCAGCCAGCGCATGATCCACACGGATGAGCAGGCGCGTGGCCGCCTGGGTCACATCATCATCCACCGTGGAGTAGTTGGTGTCCTTGTGCTCACGCTGCCGCCAGATGTGCCAGCCGGCCTCGCCCTGAGGGAACTTTTTGCGGTCAATCAGCTTCCCTTCCGCATCGCGGCGATACAGATGCTTGGCGCGGCTTGCCGCATCAAAATGGCCGGAGTAATCCCACCCGCCGGAAGTGAGTTGCGTGCGACTCACCGCGTGGGCGGCATCCACCGCCGCCTTCAGGCAGCTTTCATCCTGTGTGGCCTCATAAGCATCCAGAAAGGCCATGCCCACGGCAGGCGTGCCCGGCGGTTGGATCCAGATCGTGTCCGGTCCGGGGATGCCCTCGGCTTCACGCAGGGTGAAGTCGGCGCTGTAGCGGTAAACATAGCCGCCATGAGAGGCAGCCTTGCCATGGTAAAAGGCGACAGCTTTGGATAAAGCCGTGGTGACTTCGCCAGGGCTGACGGCGTGAACAATCGCAGGAATCAGAAAGCTAACAAGGAAGCGGAACATTTGAAGGCGAGCTTAAAGTTTGAGTGACGAAGACGTCCAAGCATCTTGACGGATGTTTTACGATATTTTTACATCCTGCGATAAAACCGGGCAAATGCCCATTCTACTCCGCCGAAATGCGGACGTTTTTGTTTCCGTTGTCCCGAACGGCGTCCATCGCCTCGGCGAGCGCTTTATCAGGCACCCCAGAGTCACCACTGACAATGACCTGCGCCCCTGGATGCTGTGGCAGGTAACTCTGGAGGTGGCCACGAAGGCGGTTCATCGCGACTTCTTCCTCACCGAGGATGACGCTATCGCCATTCTTGGTTACACGGATCGTTAGGGTTTCCCCGGAGGCACTGCCGGGGCTCTTGGCCTCAGCGCTTCCACGGTTGCCGTCTCCCTCACGGGAACCAGATTTCTGGCTGTCCCTTTCGCTCGTTTTTGGCCGAGCACCATCGCGTTCTCCTGTGCGTGGGCGGTCGCCATCACGCTCGCCTGTGCGAGGTTTGTCACCGTCACGTTGGCCGGTTTTAGGGCGATCACCATCGCGCTCACCCATGCGAGGTTTGTCCCCATCACGCTCGTCAGTTTTAGGGCGATCACCATCACGCGGCCCGGTCTTGGTTCCTTCACGGTCAGCCGTGCCAGATTTTTTCATGCCGTCACCCTCACGGGCCCCTTTCTTTGGCCGGTCACCCTCACGTTCGCCCGTCATCTTGCCATCGCCTTCGCGGCTGGCGCGCGGGGCCTGTCCTGTTTCGCCCGTAGGTGTGCTGCGCTCTCCGTCTCGGCTGCGGTCTTTGGCGGGGATGGTCTTCTCTTCGGCCGCCTGCCCGGTGGTGAAGGCATAGCAGGTCAGCACGCCAAAGGCGAGGGTGAAGACGGCGTGCAGCCAGGGACGGTTGCGGTTGGGTTGGGCGATCATGGTGATGCGTTGCAGCAGGGTGGGATGGTTGCGCACGCATGGGGCCAACCCTGCCATGGCCGGTGGTGCAAAAAAGGTCTCCTGGATGCGGAGCAGCGTGTGCCCGTAGGCCAATCGTTCGTTAGGCGAAAGTAGGCGCAGCACAGCGGCATCGCAGCGCAGTTCGCGGTCTGCCTGGAAACGTGAACCGATGACCCACACCAGCGGATTGAACCAATGCACGGCCTGCACCGCCACCGCGGCCCAGTTCCACAGCAGATCGCGATGGCGCACGTGCAAAAGCTCATGCAGCAGCACATGGCGCAGGCTGGCTTCATCGAAACGAGACGGCCAGTCCTCCGGCAAAAGCAGCCGGGGCGAACGCAGACCGGTAATGGCTGGCGTCGAACCCGCAGGTAGCAATCTGATCTCAACCGGCCCCTGGATTTCCGCCAACCTTTGCAGGCGGCGCAGGCAGGACAAGAGCTGCGGATCATTCCCCACCAGAGCAGCCGCCAGCTTTTCCTCAAAACGCCACTGCCGCAGCACCGCCGAACCGAAAACCAGCACTGCACCAGCCAACCAAAGCAGCGCGAGGGAAGGCAGAAGGAAAGCCATCTCAGGAGCATCTGTCTGCTCCGCCCCACCCGCAGGCATCTCCGTCGCGGGCAGGGAGAATGCTGGACCTGAAGCAGGAAGTGTCGTCACGGACACAGGCGTTTCCAGGATGGCCTGAGGTGCCCAGCCACCCAGGCCAAAACCAGCCGGAATGCAGGCTGGAAGCAGCAGTTTCAGACCCACCAGCATCCACAGGCCGATGCGCCAGGCTGGCCCCAGCCGCGCCCCCAGAAGCACCCGCAGGCCCAGCACCGCGAGGATGAGCACGCTGGCCTCCAGGGAGGTGCGCAGCAGCCAGTGCAGGGTGGAATCCAGGGCAGGAGCATTCATGGCAGATTACTTTTTGAGATTTTTCTCCGCCTCACGCAGCACCTGCCGCAGGGCTTCCAGATCATCTTTGGAAACTTCTTCTCGCTCCATCAGGCCCGCCACAAAAGGGGCCAGACGGCCATCAAACACCCGCGCCAGGAAGCTGCGGCTTTCCTCCTGCTGGCAGTCATCCTGGGCAACTGCTGGCACATAACGAAACTCGCGGCCCACCGTTTCCACGGCCAGCGCACCTTTCTCGGCCAAACGCCGCACCAGAGTCTGCACGGTGCGCGGCTTCCAGTGCAGGCGTCCTTCCAGTTCCTTGACCACCTCCGCCACCGTGCTGGCACCGCGCTCCCAAAGAACCTTCATGACCGTCCATTCGGCATCGGAGATTTTGGGTGAAGAGGGAGGCTGTGGACGTGGTGGCATTTTTGTGAATTACAAATGTAATCGCAAGATTACACATGTAATCCGAACGGTGACAAGAAAATATTTCTAACCACAAGTCACACCAACTTTTCCAGCGCCTTGGCGGTGGCTCTCACTCAAATCGGTACCCGGCACCGTGCACCGTGCGAATGATCTGCGGATTGGCAGGATCTCTTTCCACACGCTTCCGCAACTGGGAGATGTGCTGGTCCAGCGCCCGGCTTTCCGGGAAATAATCCACGCCCCAGACTTCATCCGCCATGGTGTTGCGGTCCACCACCTTGCCCCGGCGGGCATACAGCAGCGTCAGCACCTTCATGTCACGCGGGCTGAGCTGGATTTCGGCCCCCTCACGATAAGCACGGAGCTCCGCCGGCACGATCTTCAGGTCATCCATCACAAACTCCTGTTCTGGTGCCTTGGTGCCCGCGCGGGCCGCAGTCCGTCGCAGAATGGCACGGATGCGGGCAATGATCTCCTTCACCCCAAACGGCTTGGTCATGTAATCATCAGCGCCCAGTTCCAGCCCCAGCACCGTGTCAATTTCCTCTGCCTTCGCTGTGAGAAACAGGATGGGGACGCTCTCATCCATCTTGCGGATCTGTTTGCAAACTTCGTAACCGTTTTGGCCGGGCATCATCACATCCAGGCAAACAAAGTCCGGCCGCGTGGCCCGAAAGAAATCCACGGCCTGGAGACCGTCGCTGGCCGTCACCAGATCATAACCTTCCATGCTGAGAACTTCGCGGAGAGCTTCCCGCGTGTGGTCGTCGTCTTCGGCGATGAGTATCTTCATAGAGGTTGAACGGGAAGTGTCAGGATAAATCTAGCGCCTTCTTTGTGCAGGCTGCAAACCTCGAGTGAGCCGCCGTGCAAATCTGCCAGCTCACGTGAAATGGTCAGGCCGATGCCGGTGCCGCTGACACCTTCGTTCAAGTCGGAGCGCAGGCGCTCGAACGGTTCGAAAACCATGCGCCGCTTCCCTGGCGGAATGCCTGGGCCGTGATCTTCCACCACGATTCTGACACTGCTGCCCGCTGTTTCCGTGCGGATGGAGACCCATTTGCCATGGGCTGCGTACTTGTCCACATTGGAAAGCAGGTTCCCCAGGATCTGCTCCAGAGCATCCGCATCCGCCCTCATGGTCGGCGGGCCATTCAAAATCGTGTGCACCTGGAAGCCTTTGTTTTCCAGCAGCGTTCTCCAGTTCCCCACCGCACGGGCCACCACTTCATCCAACACGATCGGCTTGATCTGCACGCTCAGCTTGTCCCGCTGCTGGCGCGCGTAGTTCAGCACATTTTGTATCAGGCGGTTCAGCCGTGCCGTCTCCGTCTCCACCACCCGCAGGTGCCGCTGGGCGATGGCATCGCCGCTGTCTTCGATGCGGTGGGCCGCCATCTCCGTGTAGAGCTGGATGTTTGTCAGGGGTGTTTTCAGTTCATGAGAAATCTGGTTCACAAAGCTGACCCGCTGCTGCGCCAGACGAAGTTCCCGGGCGTTTTCACGAAAAAATGTCCAGGCCAGTGCCAGCACCAGCAGGCAGCCCGACCCCACTCCCAGCAGAATGGGAAAGAGATAGGGCTTTGGAAACTCCATGAAGGCTGGTGAATAGCTGAGCACCCACTGGGTCAATGGGGCCGAACATTCCAGCCGCGCCGATGGGGGCCGGTTGGAACCTGGCAACAGCCGGCCCGCAAGATGCAACTGAATCCCGCTCGTCGTGGCCAGCGCCATGCGGCCTGGGTAGCTTTCCAGCCCAGGGGGCGGCAAACGGGCGTACAGAGCCCTGCGCAGAAGCTGACTGTCCAGACGCGCGCAGACGAGATCCCCTTTTCCCAGCTTTCGCCAGTAAATGAAGTCTCCATCGGTCACATGCCAGCCAGACGAAAAAGGCACCAAAATGGCATGCCTCTCAAGACTTTGCAGGTGGTAGCTTTCCGATCGAGAAAAGGTCCTCCACACCGCCTTTCGGCTACGGTCTGGCGGCACTTGGCCTGCCGTATTCTCCAGGGCATAAAACGGCCCTACGGCATCCCGCTCCCGGCCCAGCGCGGACTTCAGCAGTGCCAGCAGAATGGTGGAGCGGGAGGTGGTATCGGCGCCTTCTCCAGGATGTACATCCTTCTTTTGTGAAATCAGCGACACCACTCCGCCCAACTCAGCCGTCCATGTTTCTACAACCCATTCATGCCCGCCCAGGGCGGTGGCCATCTCTGCAGCCGTGGCTGCTGGGGCATTGCCCATCTGGTCCAGCCTATCGGTGAATCGACGCAGGTCATTGACCAACTGTTGATTGGCCGTCGCCAGACGTTCCGTCAACACGGCGGCCATGGCGGCGTCCGTGCTGCGCGCTGCATCTCGAATGAGATACGTGCCCAGCCAAGTCAGTAGAGCCACTGGCGTGATGACCAGCAGGATGAGCAAGAGATTGGTGCGGCGCTGCTGCATGAAGACTCCGCTACGATAAGCCTCCGGCCGAATCGCAACAGCAGGTTTATGCAGAGAATTTTCGCGTGCCTGAGAATCAAACGGACTTTTACATCCGCCCGTTTCTACAGTTCGAGGCACCTCGGCCAGTCAGCGTCCACCGCTATGGACTGGCCTATGCTGCATCCTTGTCCTGGGAAAGAATGGCCGCCGAATAGGGGCCGACGGCCAAGTGAATGCTGAAAGGCTGGCCTTCCCATTCGCCTTCCATGGTCGTCGCATCCACACAGGGGTGCCCATCCAGATCATGCCCATACACATGGGCATCGCTATGAAAGCGCACTTTCCAAAGTCCTGGAGATGGCACGCCAATGCGCACATCGTCCGCTGCCTGGTGGCTGAGATTCAGAACCACCAGCACATCATCTCCCGGCCCGCCTTCAAGCCAGCGACGATAACCGAGGACTTTACGATCATGTTCCAAATGATGAACCTGGACAAACTGGCCCGTTAGGCCGGCCGTTGTACCGGCGAAGTTTCTGCGCAATTGCGCAAGATCCCGATACAGGGCCAGCACACCCTTGAACTCTTCCGGCCGAGACCAATCCAGCGGCACATCATCGCGGAACCATTCATCCGTCAGGAACTCCTGCCCCTGAAAGATCATCGGGATACCCGGGGCGGTGTAAAGCAGCGCTGCAGCGAGGTTCGAGCGCTGCCGTGCAGGCCGAGCTGCTGCATCATCGGGCGAGATTTCTGAAGGCAGCCGCGCCTTGCCATTGGCCACTTCATCATGAGATTCACTGTAGATCACCCGCTTGAAGACATCGCCATCAAAGCAGCACGTCAGCGCAGACTGAATGACCTCCAATCGCCGATGCTCATCCTCCGTCAGGGTCATCACCTCCCGCACTGGATGCACAAAGGCCGCATTCCACTGCGTGCGAAAGCCTGCACCACCCGCGCCGGTGCCCTTCACCAGCCATTCACTGTCGCGCAGATCTTCAGCGATGGTGATGGCATCCGGGTACTGGGCATGGATTTCATCATTCACCCAATGCATAAGGCCCCAGCCCTCCGAAAGATCATCGTCAGGATGTCCCGGATTGCCCTGGCAACTGCGGATAAAGACGGTCATGTCCCAGCGCAGGCCATCCACGCCGTACTCTTCAAACCACATCAGGGCATTGTCCCGGATGTAAGTGCGCACCTCGCCACGCCCATAATCAGGCCGTGTGTCTCCCCACGGTGTGCTTGAGCGATGATCGTTGTAAAAATAAATGCCGCCTTTGTCATTTTCAGACCAGCCATCAAATTGCCACAGGCCGAGATCCGATGGACCAAAGTGATTGTACACCACGTCCATAATCACCGCGATGCCATGCGCATGCGCCGCTTTGACAAAGGCCAGCAGGCCCTGCGGCCCGCCGTAGGCAGACTCCACCGCAAAGGGACTCGCGGGATTGTAGCCCCAGGAGAGATCCCCGGCAAACTCCGCCACCGGCATTACCTCGATCGCATTGATGCCCAGGCTTTTGAGGTAAGGCATCTTTTCCACTGCGCTGGCAAAGGTGCCATGGGCAGCCCCCTCCGGCACATGAAAAGAACCCACATGCATTTCATAAATGACCAGGTCATTCATCTTCGGTGCCGTGAAGGCAGGACCCGCTTCTTCAGGCCGTGGCTTCCAGACCAACGTATTGCCCACAGAATTTTCCATGACCCGCCCGCGCGGGTCCGGACGCGTGAACTCCTTTTCCCCATTTCGAATATGGTAAAGGTAGCCTTGTCCCTCCTCCGCCCCATCCACCAGGGCAAACCAAGTGTCCCCCTCCTCTCTCTGCATGGGATTCGCTGTCGGATCCCAGTCGTTAAAGAGCCCCACCACTGACACGCTTTCGGCATGGGGAGCCCAAACGCGAAAGGCCACTCCTTTGGGCTGCACTAAGCAGCCCATGCCAGGAATGACGTGGATTTTTTCCAAGGCTTTTTTGCGATCACTCATGGGGTAAAGGAGAGGAAAAGGGGGGGAAGTTCGTGGTGAGTTTGCCGAATCGATGCGCTTACTTCCGGCCTGCGATGACTCGATAGATCATCAAGAGAACCAGGGAACCGAGAATGGCGATGCCGAGGCTGCGCAGATCAAACTGCTGCACCGAGCCAAAGCCGAGCTGAGTGCCGATCCAGCCACCCACAGAGGCACCCACCACGCCAAGGATGATGGTGAGGAAACAACCGCCAGGGTCTTTGCCCGGCATCAAAAATTTAGCAATGCCGCCTGCGAGCAGGCCGAGAACAATCCATGAAATAAAGCCCATAATCGTGATTCAGATAAATTGGTTAGGTCAGGATAAAATCAGGCTGGCATGGCTGGGGGGCGGCCATCGCCAGCCTGATATATCCGGGGGGAAGGAAGAGACTATTCAGTCACTTTTTCGACGGCATCGCGGATGCCTTCGGCAGGGCGGGCATCAAGTGCATCGTCAATTTTGTCGCCCACTTTGGCAGCAGGGCCTTTTTCTTCTTTGCAGCTCACGGCGGTCAGAGTGAAGGCGGAGGCAGCAACGGTCAGGGTGAGGAGGCGGATGAGTTTCATAGGAGTCGTAGAGTTGATGTTAACAAAGAGTGCGGAACGCACCTCCAGCCTTCTGTTGCACCGGCTATGCCATGGCAGTATGAGCACCTTCAATTCATTGATTCACAATGCTTTAGACTCCGATCGATTGCAGTACGCCCACCTTAAGCAGGCTTAATGCATGGATTCAAAATGCCCACCTCCTTGCCGTTTGCATGGGCGTTTTGAGATAGCCTTGTCTTTTTCCTTTACATAGTGTTGTTTTTACACTTTCATGCAGTCGCATGAAACACACCTATGAATACCCGCGCGCGGCATTGACGGTGGACTGCGTCGTATTTGGGTTTGACGACACCGAGCTTAAAGTCCTCCTGATCGAACGCGGCATCGCCCCTTTCAAAGGTCAGTGGGCCCTGCCAGGCGGTTTTGTGCGGGTGGATGAAACCCTTGATGAAGCCGCCCGGCGCGAACTCATGGAAGAGACCGGATTGAAAAAACTCTTTCTCGAGCAGCTCTACACTTTCAGCTCGGTGGACCGCGACCCTCGCGAACGCGTGATCAGTGTGGCCTACTACGCCCTCACCAAACCCGCCGACCACCGCACCCAGGCCACCACCGATGCCGCCGATGCCCGGTGGTTTCCCATCCGTCAGATCCCCGCACTCGCCTTCGACCACGCCGACATCTTCGCCACCGCCCTCCAGCGCCTGCGCGGCAAGCTCCGCTACGAGCCCATCGGCTTTGAACTGCTGCCGCCCAAGTTCACCCTCAGCCAGCTCCAGCAACTCTACGAGGCCGTGATGGACACCGAATTGGACAAGCGCAACTTCCGCAAAAAAGTTCTCAGCTACGGCCTCCTCCTCCCCCTGGATGAAACCCACCGCGAAGGCGCCCACCGCCCCGCCCAGCTCTTCCGCTTCGATCCCGTGCGTTATGAGAAACTCAAGAAAAAGGGATTCCACTTTGAATTATGATCTCTCCTCCCATCACCTCCTTTAAAGCCCGCTCATGCAAAGCCCTGGTCACTGAAATCCAAAGCGGTCTCGCTCCCAAGTGGCTGTTCTTTTGGGGGCATACCCCATCCAAAGATGGCCAAGTTTCCAAATCCTGTTTCAGCCAATGGTGGGATGCTCACGCCTTCACTCATCAAGGGGTCGCCTACGCCACGGCAGAGCATTTCATGATGGCTGAAAAAGCACGGCTTTTTGGCGATGCCCACACCCTCTCCCGCATCTTGACTGCCAAGAGCCCCGCCGAGGCCAAGAAACTCGGTCGGCTTGTTCAAGGCTTTGATGAAAAGCGATGGCTAGCGGCACGCTGGAACATCGTGGTTCAAGGGAATCTGGCCAAGTTCAGCCAAAATGCTGATCTTCGCGCCTTTCTCCAGGAAACTGGTGACCGGGTACTCGTCGAGGCTAGTCCCTATGATCGCATCTGGGGCATCGGCATGTCGGCCACGGCCCCGGAGGTGGAAGACCCCACCCAATGGAACGGCCTCAATCTCCTCGGCTTCGCCCTCATGGAAGTCCGTGAACATCTAAAACAAAACTAACACCCCCTCTACCCTTTATGAACACCCGCCGTCTCCGCCAACTCCCCTTCACCCGCAGCTACTGGGTCGTCCCAGGTAAACTCCTGGCCGGTTTTTTCCCCGGCGATCGCGACCCGAACGTCGCCAATTCGAAACTGACCTCGCTGTTCGACTGCGGGGTTTCACACATCACCAATCTCATGCAGGAAGATGAGCGCGACCACACGCGCCAGCGCCCCTTTGCGGATTACAGCTTCGCTTGGTACACCCTCGGCGAAACCCGCAGCCAGCCCGTGACTTGGGACCAGCGTCCCATCCGTGACCTCGGCATCCCCACCGTGGCTCAGATGATTGAAACGCTGGATTCCCTGGATGCCGTGCTTGCCGAAGGGCGCACCGCCTATGTCCACTGCTGGGGTGGCAAAGGCCGCACGGGTACCGTCATGGGCTGCTGGCTGGCCCGCCACGGTGAGCCCGAACCTCTGCAAATACTGCACCGGCTCACCTCTCATGCCCGTGCGCATTTTCCCGTCATTCCGGAAACCGCCCAGCAACAAACCTTCGTCACGAATTGGAAACGCCATCAATGAATGCCCTGACCCAGTCCCAACGCATTTTCGGCGGCCTTTACGGTTCGCTCGTGGGCGATGCCCTGGGAGTGCCCGTGGAGTTTAAACCGCGCGCCGACCGTGTGGCGGATCCCGTGACAGGCATGCGTGACTACGGCACCCACGGCCAGCCTGCGGGCACGTGGTCGGACGATGGTGCCTTGCTCCTCTGTTCCGTGGAAAGCCTGGTCGAAAAAGGTTTCGATACCGAGGACATGGGAGCCCGTTTTGTGCGCTGGTGCAGCCTCGGCCATTGGGCGGCCCATGGGACGGTCTTTGATATCGGCATCGCCACTCGCAAGGCCTTGCGGCTCATCGAACAAGGTTGCCCCGCCGAGTTGGCGGGTGGCCAGGACGCCTATGACAATGGCAACGGTTCCCTCATGCGCATCCTCCCTGTCGCCCTGGCCTTTCACCCCAAGGATGAACCCCTCTTCCGCAGCCATTTGGAAAGGGCCTCGGCCATCACTCATGGACACGCACGGTCCAAAATGGCCTGTGTTTTCCATGGCCTCTTTGTTCGCGGACTCATGAAAGGTCTGACGAAAGCAGAAGCCCTAGCCGAATCGCGAGAAGCCTTTATCCAGCAATTTGAAAACAACCCAGAAATCACGAACTTTTGGAATGTCCTGCATGCGGATCTCATCACTTGGCATGAGTCGCAAGTGCGTTCCGGTGGATACGTCATGGAAACCCTCACCGCCTCTCTCTGGTGCCTTCTAACTACAAGTTCATTCTCCGAATGCGTCCTCAAAGCCGTGAATCTGGGCGATGACACCGACACTACCGGCTGCGTCGCTGGCGGCCTCGCCGGTGTTTATTACGGGCTTGAGGCCATCCCCGAAGACTGGCGCGCAAAACTGCCCCGGCAGCAAAACCTTCAGGATCTTTTCCAACACTTCGTTTCGCTCTGTTCACCATGAACCCTGACCAAACCTTTTTGTAACCTTTCACACAACCAATGCCAAACCATGACAGATACACAAGACGCACCCACTCACGAAGCTCGGCTACAGAGAGCCCTCTTGTCGCTGGATGGTTTGTCTGTGGGGGATGCCTTCGGTCAACTGCTTTCGACACAAGCACGCAGTGCCAGACGCATTGTTGAACAGAATGGCCTTCCCGGCCCTCACTGGTGGCACACGGACGATAGTCAAATGGCGATGGCCATCGTGGAGGAACTGGCTGCAACAAGACAGATTTCACCCGACTCTCTCGCCCATCGGTTTACCGAGCGCTACTTGGCGGATCCTGGCCGGGGTTATGGCAAAGGGGCCAGATTGCAGTTGGAGGAGATGGCCCGCGGCACAGGCTGGAAGCAGACATCGACAGCAGCTTTCAATGGACGTGGATCTAAAGGAAATGGGAGTGCCATGAGGTCGGCCCCTTTAGGAGCTTACTTCGCCGACGACCTCGAACGTGTTGTCAGTGAAAGCACCCAAAGCTCTATGGTCACGCATTCCCATCCTGAGGGTATTGCTGGCAGTGTCGCTGTTTCACTGGCTGCCGCTCAAACTTGGCAAACTCGTGGGCTCGAATTGCAGACGGCACGTCACAGCATCTGGCAAGCAACACTGGAACAAACCCCACACGGCGAAACATGGGAGGGGCTGCAAAAAGCCTTCGCGGTCCCGCTTGAGATGATCCCAGAAAATGCGGCTCGCCTTTTAGGCTCAGGGTTTCTTGTCACTGCACCTGACACAGTGCCCTTTGCCATCTGGTGTGCCATCCGTCACCTGGATAACTATCGTGAAGCCCTCATCGCCACGCTTGAAGGGGATGGTGACTGCGATACCAACTGCGCCATCGTCGGTGGCATTGTTTCACTGTTTGTTGGGCGTTCTGGCATCCCCGAAGATTGGCTGAAATCCCGTGAACGATTGGACCTGAATCTTCCTGCATCATGACATCCCCTCTCTTCTTCCCCAGCCCCGAAGGGGCATGACAACAAAGCCCAGGGCCAACGAGCCTCAGCGAGTGCAGCCCTGGGAAACTCGACACCAGTTTATCTTTCTACGAGCCCTGAAAGGGCGAGACACTGACACGCACTTCAAACCCTCCACCCGCTTGGCATGTCTCAATCGCTCGCCCAGATTTATATCCACTTGGTATTCTCCACCAAAGACCGGGAACCGTGCATCAGCACCGTCATCCAGCCAAAACTACATGCCTATCTCGCTGGCACCCTGAACGCCGTGGATTGCCCCGCTCTTTGTGTCGGCGGCATGCCGGACCATGTGCATCTTCTCTTTCGACTCGCTCGCACTGTGTCCCTCTCGGATGCGGTGAAGACCGCCAAGGTGGAATCTTCGAAGTGGATGAAGACACAGGGCCACATCGGCCACTTTGCTTGGCAGTCCGGTTACGGTGCTTTTTCCGTCAGTGTGTCCCAGTTAGAATCGGTCACTCACTACATCCAGAATCAAGCCGAACACCACGCTGGACGAACTTTCCAAGATGAGTTCAGACGCATGTTGGAACTCTACAAAATCAACTACAACGAAGCCTATGTCTGGGATTGAAACTCTTCACCTTCGAGCCCCCATCTGCCTCGCCCTTTCAGGGCTTGAGATAGGAAAGTATCTCCTTCTGCAAACCCAGGGCAGCGCTCGCTTAGGCTCGCTGGCCCTGGGCTTTGATGCCCTGCCCTTTCAGGGCTAACTCCAGTTTGGGCAGCTCCATTTCAGACTCAATTTTCGTTTTTGTTAGGCCAATAAAATGACCTCGAAACACCCCATGAAACGCCGATGTGGATTCCGTTTCTCTCCCATAGATGCGGCTGTCTTGCTAGTGGCCACAGTCGTTGCCATCTGGATGCACCAGCACGAGTATGAACTGTGGTGGGTCGTGCCGATGGCCGTTGGCCATTTCTTCCTCTTCTGCAATGTCTTCCTGGTTTGGCGACGTTGGGAACTGATCTGGGCAGGCACTTTCGTGGCGAATGTTCTGCTTCACATGGCCCAAGGCAACCTGAGTTGGTGGCCCCTCATGGGCTGGCAGCTACCTGCGACATTACTTGTGATTCTTTTGCAAATACGCTCGCCGTGGTATCACGGAATCTATGCCAGACAATTGAATCCACGGTTGCAGGAATACCTCGATAGTGACCTCTGACTCTATTTTCCCCCATGAAAACAGATACCCCCCTCCTTACCGACCTCTATCAGCTCACCATGGCGGCAGGCTATTGGAAATGTGGCAAGGCGGAGCAAGAGGCGGTCTTCCATCTCTTCTTTCGCAAGCTGCCCTTTGCTGGCGGCTACGCCATTGCCGCGGGTCTGGGCGATGTGGTGAAATGGCTGCAAGGTTTCCACTTCGCTCCGGCGGAGCTGGAGTATCTGGCCACGATCCCAGGACGAGATGGCAAGCCGTTGTTTGAACCTGGTTTCCTCGACTATCTCAGCACCCTGAAATGGCAGTGCGATGTGGCGGCCATTCCTGAGGGCACGGTGGTGTTTCCTCATGAGCCCCTGCTGCGCATTCAGGGTCCGCTCATTCAGGCTCAACTTGTGGAGACCGCCCTGCTGAACATCATCAATTTCCAAACCCTCATCGCCACCAAAGCCGCGCGTGTCTGTCAGGCCGCGCAAGGGGAGCCCGTATTGGAATTCGGGCTCCGCCGTGCCCAGGGGCCGGATGGTGCTGTGATGGCCAGCCGGGCCGCTTTCATTGGCGGCTGCGCTTCGACCTCGAATGTGCTTGCGGGCATGACCCATGGCATTCCCGTGCGCGGCACGCATGCCCACTCGTGGGTCATGTCGTTCGATACTGAGCTAGAAGCCTTCGCCACCTATGCCGAGGCTATGCCTAACAACTGTGTGTTTCTGGTGGATACCTATGATACCGTGGAAGGCGTGCGCCATGCCGTAGAGATAGGCCAAAGGCTACGGGCTCAAGGTCACGAGCTCGCGGGCATCCGCCTGGACTCGGGGGACCTCGCCTGGCTAAGCATCGAGGCCCGCCGCATTCTGGATGAGGGTGGTTTTCCTCAAGCCAACATCGTGGCCAGCAACGACCTCGATGAACATCTCATCGAAAGCCTGAAGCATCAGGGAGCCGCGATCAATGTCTGGGGTGTGGGCACCAAGCTCGTCACCGGTGGCGAACAGGCAGCCCTAGGCGGCGTTTATAAACTGGGTGCCATCCGTCATGAGAATGGCGAATGGGAACCGAAGATCAAACTCAGCGAGCAGGCGGTGAAAGTGAGCAATCCAGGCATCCAGCAGGTGCGTCGTTTTACCCTGAATGGTGAGTTTCGTGGCGATGCCATTTACGATCAAGAAACCGGCTGCCCCACGCCCACCGAGATCATGCATCCCGCCGATCCTCAACGCAGCAAGATCATGCCTGAAACCGCCACTCATGAGGATCTCTTAAAGCCTGTCTTTCAACGCGGCCAGTTCGTGGCTGAACAACCCACTCTTCAAGAAATCCAGGCCCGCACTCATCAACAACTTCAGCACCTTCACGCCACTGTGAAACGCCTGCAGCATCCTCACGAATACCCCGCCGGGGTAGAGCGCAGCCTTGCTGAAAAGAAGCTCGCGATGATGGCCAAAGCAAAAAGTACTTCAGGGCTTTAGCCCGTAAAACCCTGTTCGCTATCCAACCTCCAGTCGCTATTAAGATGACCCTCGAAGCACTCCAAGCCAACATTACCACCCTGGATGTGGATGCCATCGTCAATGCCGCGAATTCTTCGTTGCTGGGCGGTGGGGGTGTGGACGGAGCCATTCATCGGGCCGCTGGGCCGGATCTGGTCCACGAATGCAGGTTGTTAGGCGGCTGCAAAACTGGTCAGGCAAAGATCACCAAAGGTTATCAGCTCAAAGCACGACACATCATCCACACCGTAGGCCCAGTATGGCGCGGCGGCACTTACGGTGAGCCTGAACTGCTGCGCGCCTGCTATGACGAGAGCTTGCGCCTGGCCTGCAAACACGGTCTCCATAGCCTTGCCTTTCCCTGCATCTCCACTGGCATCTATGGCTATCCGGCAGACCTCGCCGCAAGCATTGCCGTCGCCGCTGCACGTGATTTTGCGGTCCGTGACACCTCGCTAAATCACATCATCTTCTGCTGCTTTTCAATTCAGGACAAGCAGCTCTATGAGAACATCCTCAAGGCCCCATGAAAAACGTCTTCCCCATCGTAAACCGTCGCGTGCAGACACGGTCGCTCGAGTCGCACATTGTGGATCACTGCAACCTTCGCTGTGCGGCCTGCTGCTCCCTGTCGCCTCATCTGCCAAAGTGGGAAGTGGAGCCTGTACAACTGGCGGAAGAATTGCGTCTGGCCCGCCGAGTCATCGCGCCAACGTGGCTAAAATTGGTGGGGGGTGAGCCGCTGCTTCATTCGCGATTCCTGGAATGCCTGGAAGTGGCCAAGGCGGCAGACATTGCCACGATTGTTTCAGTCACGACGAATGGCTTTCTGCTGCCTCGGCAGCCCGACGATATGCCTTTCCCCCATCCTTATGAAAGCTCATCTCCTCATTGATATTCAGAACGACTTCATGCCCAGCGGCTCACTCGCAGTCCCGGGAGGTGATGAGGTTATCCCTATCGTCAATGAGCTGATGCCGAAGTATGACCTCGTCGTGGCCACACAGGATTGGCATCCGGAGAATCACGGGAGCTTTGCCGCCAACCATCCCGGCAAAAGTATCTTTGAGCAAATTTTGTTAGCCGGCTTGCCCCAGACCTTGTGGCCCGTGCATTGTGTGCAAAACACCGGAGGTGCTTTGTTTGCTCCCGGTCTCGATACCCGGCTCATTGATCGGGTGTTCACCAAGGGCATGAACCCTCAGATTGACAGTTACAGCGGCCTTTATGACAACGGCCACAGTGCCTCCACAGGCATGGGCGAATGGCTCAAGTCCCAGGCTGTCACGGAGTTACAGGTGGCAGGTGTCGCCACGGATTACTGCGTGAAGTTCACCGTGCTGGATGCCTTGGGCGAAGGCTTTGACGTTAGCCTTATCACCACGGCCTGCCGTGGGGTGAACCTCCAGGCCGGTGATGTGGACCGGGCTCTGGAAGAAATGCAGGCGGCTGGATGCAAGGTGATGTGAAAGTGATGCGGCCACTCCTGGCTGCAGGACCAGGATCGAAGAATTGTCCGTCTGCGCGAATAGCGCAGAGGGCGGAGATCTAACGACCTTCGATTGCAGGCAAGAGTGCCAGCATCACTTCCGATGCTGATTACTTCAGTTCCTGAATGCGGATGTTCCGCCACATGACTTCCTTGCCGATGGCCTCAGTCTTTTTGCCAACGCCATGCACCTGAAGGGCGATCACGCCTTCCTTGGTCATGTCATCCTTGAAGTCGGCCGCTGGCACCCCGTTGATGAAGGTCTTGATGCTGTCGCCTTTGCACTCGATGCGGGCCTTGTTCCACTCGCCCTGTTTGAAGGCCTTGCGGGCAGCTTCGTTGTTCTTCAGATCAAAGAGCCAGCCGCGACGGCCTTCATCATACACACCACCGGTGAAGGCGCGGGCGCTCGGGTCAATTTCAAACTGGTAACCATGCACGCGGTCGGCTGGAAATTTCTTCTTTTCCCGGCGATCTCCACCTCTGTTTCCTGCGTGTAGTAGTTGCTGCGGAACTGGATGCCGGAGTTCATGGAGGGGTCCACCTTGAATTCCAGTTCCAGGATGAAGTCACCATACTTCTTGGCCGTGCAGAGGAAGGAGTTGCCCGTATTGGGCACCGTCTTGCCCACCACGGCGCCGCTTTCCACACGGTATTCGGCAGTGCCGCTGTGCTGTTCCTAGCCTGCCAGGGTCTTGCCATCAAACAGCGGAACAAAGGCATCCTCGGCGCGGGCGGAGGTGAGCAGCGAAAATAGGGCGAGCGGCAGCAGAAGGCGTGGTTTCATGGTAGGTCCCTCTTGAACGCAGCCAGGCGCCATCATCTGGCGAAATATCTCACGCGTCTTCCGTCATGGCCTGCCACATGGGATGCGTATCCGCATACATGCGGAAGCGCGTCACCTTGCCCGCCTTCAGATCATACACATGCGCCACGGCCACGCGCATAGATTTCCCCGTCGCAGGCGAAGTGCCGGAGTAATGGCCCAGCACGATCACTCGGTCACCGCTTTCCATCATCTCTTCCTCGGTGAAGGCAAAGCCTGTCCAGCGGCGGGAGTTGGCGCGGAAAACGTTCTCGATCACCGAAGCAGGGCCATGCCAGGTGGAGCCGCCCGGAAAGCCGGCACTCTGCTGCCAAACGATGTCTTCCGCACAAAGCGCATGCACAGCGGCATCATCTTTTTCGCGCATGGCGCGGTAGAGATCACGGACAGTTTCGAGGGAGGTCATGAGGCGACGGGTGAAGGGAGTGTAACGTCCTGGGTGCGCACTCGAGTGCCCAGCCAGTAACTCAAAGCAGATGCGGCCACGGCCACGTAACCGATGCGATTGAAATGAACCAGTTCCCCGGTGGGGGCAGTCGTGACCATGAAGCCAGCAAGGCTGGCGGCCACCCCAGCACCAAGATCGCGCACACAGGCATTCAGGCTCATGAAAGCTCCCCGCTGAGACTGCGGCACGGCCAAAGAACCAATCGCCTGGGCAGGGACAAAACGGCCACTGGCAAAGATGAAAAACAGACCGCTCAAACTCAGGATGGCGACCGTGGGAAGGCGGGACGCATGGGTAATGGTCAGCACCACGCCGGCCGCAACGATGATCATGATGCCCAGCACTTGAATCCGGCCTAGGCGATCCGCCAGACGTCCCACCCAGGGAGACGTAAAGATGGTTAGGCAGCCACCAATGAGATACACCAGCGAAAGATGCTCTTCGGGCAGCCCCAGGTTATGCACCAGATAGGGTGACAGCAGCGGGATCATGATCATGTGCCCGAGAACCAGCATGAAGATGAACATCAACGCCCAGCCAGCATTAGCATTGCGCAGCAGCGCCCAGAAGGCTTCCCCACGCAGCGTGGTGCTGACTTTTAAGTGATCGCGGATCGGCGGCAAATAATACCACAAGGACAACCAGGTCACGACGCCAATGCCCACGATCACAAAGAAAGGGGTCTCCCAGGTAAACTTCTGCGCCAGATAAAGGCCCAGGGGCACCCCCAGAGCGGCTGCAGCGGAGAAGGCCGTCATCACAATGCCCATGCCAGCAGCACGCCTTTGCGGAGGCACCACATCACTGACGATGGCCATGATGAGGGCACCGGACACACCGCCAAAGGCACCGCAGATGATGCGCGCCTGAGTCAAAGCGGCAGCGGTATGGGCCAAGGCACAGGCCAGCGTGCCGAGGATGAATCCAGCGAAGCAAAACAGCAGCAGTTTGCGGCGATCAAACCGGTCCATAAACGGAGCGGCTAGCAGGCCCACGATGCCCGCCGCAAAGGTGTAGGCGGCGACCATGCCGCTGAACCTCTCTGGCCCAATGTCCAGTTCCCGCATCAGTTGTGGACCCAGCGGCATCATGACCATGAAGTCCATGATGTGGGCGAACTGCACCGTGGCCAAAAGGATGAGCAGGGCCTTTTCAGAAATGGGTGGGCGTGTGGTTGCCATCACGCCGCAGAACGAGTTGGGTAGTCCGTGTACCCCTTCGCTTCTTGAGAGTAAAAAGTGCCCACATCCGGTTCCACCAAAGGCAGCCCCGCCTGAATGCGCTCGACCAAATCAGGATTGCTGATGTAGTGATGGCCAAAGGCCACACCGTTGAGCGTGCCAGCCTCCACCGCTTGTCCGGCCTCTTCAGGCGTGTAGCCCATGTTGCCGATCAACGCCCCTTTGAAACTTGCCCGGGCAATGCTGACCACGTCCCCCTGCTGCACACCGAAGAAATCCCCACGCATCAGATGCAGGTAGGCGATGCCACGCTGGTCCAGTTGCGTGGCCACATAGGCCGTTAGGCCAGCGGGGTCACTGTCTTCCATGGAGTTGAAGCTGTTCAGTGGTGAAATGCGCACGCCCACGTAACCTACGCCCCAGACATCGGTCACGGCATCCACAACTTCCAGGAGAAGGCGCGCACGGTTTTCGATTGGGCCGCCGTATTCACCGCTGCGGCGATTGCTGCTGTCGCGCAAAAACTGATCCAGCAAATAACCGTTGGCTCCGTGGACTTCCACACCGTCAAACCCAGCCACCTTAGCATTCAACGCGGCTTTTTTAAAACCTTCAACGATCTGGGACAGCTCGTCATCCCCCAATTCGCGCGGAGTGGCATAGGGCTTCTTGCCTTCCGGCGTATGAGCTTCGTCATTGGTGATTGGAAGCGCACTGGCCGATACGGGGGTAGCACCCCCATTGAAGTAAGGATGGCACGCACGACCTCCATGCCAGAGCTGCAGGAAAATGCGGCCTCCCTTGGCATGCACCGCATCGGTCACCTTTCTCCAGGCCACGATCTGCGCATCTGAATAGATGCCCGGCTCACGGCCAGCAAAGGCGGAGTTTCCCTCCATGACCATGGTGGCCTCTGCCACGATGAGGCCCGCACTGGCCCGCTGAGAATAGTATTCCACCATGAGATCCGTGGGCACGTGGTTCACATCGGCACGGCAGCGGGTCAGCGGTGCCATGAAGATGCTATTGGGCAGTTCCACGGCCCCGAGAGTGAGAGGACTGAAGAGAGATCGGGAGGACATCGTGTGATAAATTTGGTTAGGCGCTCAGATCATTTTCCAGCACGATGCGGTAACGCGCCTTGCCAGAGCGCAGATGCTCCAGCGCATCATTCGCGCGCGACATGGGGAAAGTCTCCGTGGTGGGGGCGATGCTGTGCCGGGCGCAGAACTCCAGCATGGTGTCCACCGTCGCCGGACTACCCAGAGGCGAACCGGAGACGGATTTCTGACCCGAGATCATCGGGAAAGCGGCGATGCCCATGGGCTCCAAAACGGCACCCACGGTGTGCAGCCGGCCTTTAGGTTTGAGGGCGGCAATGTAGGTATTCCAGTCCAGTGCCACATTGGTGGTGTTCAGGATGAAATCGAAGCTGCCATTCGCCTTGTTGAGGTCTGCTTTATCTCGCGAATTCAGGGTGCGATGGGCACCGAGCTGCAAGGCTTCTTCGCGCTTCGAATCACTGCTGGTAAAGGCCACCACTTCACAGCCCCAAGCGCGGAGGAATTTCAGCGCGAGGTGTCCCAAACCGCCGATGCCAATGACACCCACACGATCCGTCGGCTGCACCCCGCATTGGATGATGGGATTGAACACGGTAATGCCACCGCAGAAAAGCGGGCCTGCCTTGCTGGCATCCAGCGTTTCGGGAAGAGGATTCAGCCAGGTCCAGTGCGCGCGCACACGGCTGGCAAAGCCCCCATGACGGCCCACAATCGTGCCCTCCGCCGTCGGGCAGAGGTTTTGATTGCCGGACAGACACTGAGCACAGGCACCGCAGCTCCCAGAATTCCAGCCCAGGCCTACCCGGTCTCCCACTTTCAGGCGCTTGGTGTGCGGCCCCAGTTCTACCACCTTGCCCACCACTTCATGCCCCGGCACAAACGGGTAGCTGGAGATACCCCAGTCATTGTCCAGCATGGAAAGGTCACTGTGGCAGATGCCGCAGGATTCCACGGCTATTTCCACCTGTTCATCACCGAGCGGCCCCGGTGTGTATTCATAAGATTGCAGCGCTTGTTTGGCACCGAAGGCGGCGAGGGCGTGAATGGGTGTGCTCATAAGTGGGATGGATGCGGTTATACGGAACTAAGCTTTGCCACCAAAGGTGACATGATCGTCGAGATCGAGGAAATCGAACCAGGTGCCGATGTCTTCACGGTCTGCGCCGCCAGCTTCGGCCACCTTTTCATTGATGAAGGACCGGCTCTCATTGTCAGCAGGCACAGCCCCTTCGCGATGGGCGCTCCATTGGGCGATCTCCCACTCGCTATGCTTGTGCCGACGATTTTCGAGAATCCACGCCAGGACGGAACCGTCCCCCAGGCCTTGGGCGACCTGGGTTTTCAAAGCCTCATGATCCACCCCGGCGAAGTCGAAAAAGCGGCGGTCCATGGGGCAATTGTAGTGATACTCACCCAAAGTGCCCGCGATTTCTGCGCGGCATTTGTCGAGTAACCGGGGCAGCAGCACGTAGCCGCCAAGGCGGACACGTGGGCTGCGGGGAGGGCGCTGAGTGAGATTCATGGTGTGGAAAGATTCCCGTAAGTATCGGATCACGCAGCCAGAGCGGCTTCAATGAACGCCTTGCTTTTGACACCCGTGATCGTGTTCACTGGCTGGCCATTCTTGAAAACAATCAGCGTCGGGATGGCGCGAATGCCAAAACGCTCGGCCAGTTCCGGATGCGCATCAATGTCCACCTTGGCGATGGTGGCGGATCCGGCCTGTTCTCCAGCGATTTGGTCCAGGATCGGAGCCAGCATCTTACAAGGGCCGCACCATTCGGCCCAGAAATCCACCAGGACGGGCAGACCAGTGGTGTTGTTGATAGCGGCATCAAAAGTCTCGTTGGTGAGGGATTGCGGTTTCATAGTGTTAGGATTTGAGTTCGATTTACGTTTGAATAGACCAGTCGGTTTATTGGAAGTTAAAAAAGTCAGACCTGGCTTGGAGAAAGAATGGATTTCAAAAATGCGATGGCTTCACGCAGGGAGGCCACGTTGCGGGTGGTGGAGGCGCGGTGCATGGCACCTGTCCAGAGATCAAGAATCACCGGAGCCATGATGGAAGGTTCAATGCAGGCAGCCATCTTGCCTTTTTGGACGCCTTCAAGGAGCAGCTTTTCGAAAATCGCCACCCATTCCCGGGTTCCTTGGGCCAGCACCTCGCGCATCGGCTCGCTGAAATCAGCGACTTCCGAGGCCAATTTGATCACTAAACAAGGGCATTTACCCTCAGATTCCAGCGTTCTACAGACATTCGACTCCAGGTAGGTCACGAGGCGGAGCAGGGGATCAGGCTCGGGAGTGGGAGAAAGCAGCAGCTTGCTTTTATAGGCGGTGGACTCAGCCACGTAGTGCTTCAGCATCTCCACTCCAAATTGCTCCTTCGACTCAAAGTGATGGTAAAAGGAACCCTTTGGCACCCGAACCGCCTTGAGGATTTCATTGAGCCCCACGGAATGAAAACTCTTCTCGAGCATCAGCTCTTCAGCCGCGTCAAGAATGCGTTCTTTGGTGGTTCTGTCGCTCATAACGATGACAGATTAGACCGATCGGTCTAATCTGTCAAATCTTTTTTATTCCAGTGCCCCCACCCAGGTCTTGGGTTTGCCGTTTTCTAGCTTCTCAAGATCCAAGGGCCCCGGCTTCTTCACTTCGGCTTTCTCACCGCGTACCTCCAGCGTCAGGCCCCCTTGCAGGTGCGCTTTTTCCAGCCAGTAGCGCAGGCGGACGTCCTGGGCCGTCTGGGCAGGAATCTGCGGCGGCTTTTCAGTGGCGAGGGTGAAAAGCGGCACCTCTTTTCCCTCCGCCGTCAGCAGGCGCACATCGGGTGGCTGAAAGGAGAAAGGGCGGGGGCTGGTGTTGCGATAGCGCAGCTCAATGTCCAGACGCGCATTGCCATAGTCCCGCTCCAGGGTGCAACGGTGGATTTTCAAGCCCGGCTCGGCCGTCACTTCCGTCGCCAGCGGCTCCGGATTGCCCTCGGCGGCTTCATCCGTGGTGAAAACCCAGAAGGTGAGCCCGAGGCTGAGGAGGATGAGCAGCCAAACTTCGAAACGTTTCAGGAAAGACATGAGAATGGCGTGATGCAGACAGGACTGTTTTGCAATCAGAGATGTGATCCCGACCCCAGACAGTGCTGCAGCCCCCTGCTGGATAAAATCTTGCGGCAGGGCCACCCTGCGTCAGACTGCGGAGTGAAGTTTATCCTGCTCGCCGCCCTGCTCAGTGTGTGTCTCCACTCAGCACATGCCTTGGAAATCCCTCCAGGAGGGACCGAGATCGGCAGCTCTCTGAAAGCCTCCGTCAACGCGGAAGCAGGCAAAGCCGTGACTCTGGAAAAGGGCGCACGCATCACGATAGAAAAGGCTGATGCCTCCAAGGCCTACCTCGCCCAGTTTACCGTCCCTTGCGTGCCTGAGATCAAAACCGGGGAGCCCGTGCTGGCGGTGATCAAGGCACGCGTCCTGGGACCGTCCTCCAATGGGGTGGTCACCGCCAAACTGCAACTGCAACAGGCCCCCTACATAGCCCTCAGCCCGGACACCTCCCTGGAGATTCATCCCGAATGGACCGAATTGCCCGTGACTTTGGTGCCCAACAAAAGTGCAGGCGCAGGCATGGCGGCTTTGGTTTTGCTGTGCGGGCAAAAAGAACAGACCCTGGAGGTCGAAAGCGTCCGACTGCTCAGCTATCCGGCGAAAACAGACATCGCCACCTTCCCGCGCATCCGCCGCAGCTATGCCGGGCGTGAGGCCCAGGCCCCATGGCGAAAGGCGGCTCTCGAGCGGATCGAAAAACATCGCCAAGCCGATCTGACGCTCACCCTGACGGACCCGACAGGCCAACCCTTGAAGAACACCGAGGTCCGCGCTGTTTTACAGCGTCATGAATTTGGTTTTGGCTCGGCTGTGCCGGTGAAATGGCTGGTGGAAGACAGCCAGGATGGGCGCAACTTCAGAAATATTGTGGATCGCCTGTTTAGCATCGTGGTGTTTGAAAACGATCTCAAAGAAGGGGAGTGGTCACCCGAGGCGAGCACCGAAAAACGCCAGCAACGCAACGTCCAGCTCGACCAAGCTTTCGCCTGGCTTGAAGCACGCCACATCCCGGTGCGCGGCCACTACCTCATGCAGGTGGCGACCCCCTACAATCTCCATGGCATCAACGACACCGAGGTCATCCGGCAGCGAATCTTCGAAGGCACCCGTGAGCGGCTCAACTTCGTGAAAAACCGTGTGCGTGAATGGGATGTGATCAATCACCCCATCGCCTGGCATGGCGCCGACATGCTGAATGCCAAACCCGGTTTGGCCGAGATCGACCGGGAAACCTACCGGCTCGCACGCTCCCTGACGGACCTGCCTTTTTGGGTCAATGAAGATCAAATCTTCCGCCCAGGCCCGCAGCAGGAACGCACTTTCACCTACATCCAGGCGCTGAATGAGGCAGGGCTCACCGTGGCAGGCCTGGGCAACCAGGCCCACTTTGACGAAAGCTTCCTGCCCTCACCCGAGGAGCTGCTGGCCGTCACCGATCGCTACGCGAAAATCGTTCCTTCCCAGTCCATCACTGAATTTGATGTGGTGACCCAGGCCGATGAAGAGCTGGCCGCAGATTATACGCGCGACATGCTGATCGCCTGTTTTAGCCACCCCGCCTACAGCAGCATCCTCCTCTGGGGTTTTTGGGAAGGCACCCACTGGAAACCTGAAGCCGCCTCCTGGAACAAAGACTGGTCCATCCGCCTTCGCGGTGAGGTGCTGGAAGAGTGGATTGGCCGACGCTGGCGCACCGATTTGACCTTGAAAACCGACGCCTCAGGCCAGGTGAACTGGCGGGGGTTTCCCGGTGACTACCTGGTGACGACCTATATCGAAAACGAGTCGGCCAGCAGCACGGTGACGCTTCATCATCAAAAGCCGACTGGGCGCGCCAGCCTCCAGAAAACCTCGGCGGCCCAACCATAAGCAGAGCCACCACCCGGCAAAAGTTTTCATTTCCAAACGGCAGGCGTAGTGCCCTTTGTTACTACCTCGAATTCTCCACACGCCTTATGTCACGCATCGTCCTCGGCATCACCGGCTCCATCGCCGCTTACAAGGCGGCAGATCTGGCCAGCCAGCTCACCAAAGCTGGGCATGAGGTGACCTGTGTGCTGACGAAAGGGGCGCTGGAATTTGTCACCCCACTCACGCTGGCCACCCTCTCCCGCCGCCCGGTGGTGACGGATCTGTTTGCCGAAAAAGAAGGCTGGCAGCCCGGTCATATCCAACTGGCCGATGACGCAGACCTCCTGCTCATCGCCCCGGCCACGGCCAATGTGCTGGCCTCCATGGCCCACGGGTTTGCCAACGATGCGCTAACAGCCATCGCCCTGGCCACACGAGCCCCCATCCTGATCGCGCCGGCGATGAACGGCAAAATGTGGCTGCACCCGGCGACGCTGAAAAACGTGGAAACGCTGAAGGGTTGGGGCGCGCAATTCATCGAACCTGCGGAAGGTCTCCTGGCCTGCGGTTACGAAGGCGTGGGCCGTCTGGCCCCCGTGGAGGAAATCCTGGCAGCCGTGCAGGCCCTCTTAAACAAGGGGGGCGCATGAAGATCCTCATCACGGCTGGCCCAACCCGTGAACCCTTGGACCCGGTGCGTTATCTGACCAACCGTTCCTCGGGCAAAATGGGCTATGCCCTGGCCGAAGCCGCCCATGACCGAGGGCATGAGGTGACACTGATCTCCGGCCCGGTCTCCTTGCCTCCGCCTGAGGGCATGATCGTAGTGAAGGTGGAAACCGCTCGCCAGATGTACGAGGCCGTGCGCAGCCACCTGGGCGGACAGGACACCGCCATTTTTTCCGCTGCCGTGGCCGATTACCGACCTGTGGCCAAGGCCGAACAAAAGATCAAAAAGACAGGCGAGACCCTCACCCTCACCTTGGAGAAAACCGAGGACATTCTTGGCTCGGCCCGCAGCGTGTTCGGCTTCACCGGTTACCTGGTCGGTTTCGCGGCGGAGACGGAGCGGTTGCTGGAGCATGCGCACGACAAGCTAGCGCGCAAAGGCTGCGACCTCGTCATCGCCAATGATGTCTCGCAGGCGGGCATCGGGTTTGACAGCGCGGAGAACGAAGTCACTCTGTGCCTGCCTGACGCCTCGCCTTTCCCCCTGCCACGTCAGACCAAAGCCGCGCTGGCTCGCGAGTTGATCGCGTTCATCACCCAGCAGGCCGCCTTGAAAAAAACCCTTTGATCCCCACCGGGACATTCGTCTCCCTCTCACTCTCACCTCCATGCCAGAACTCATCGCCATCGCCATCGAAGCCGCCACTCAGGCCGGCAACCTCATCCGGGACAATTTCGGCTCTGAAAAGACCGTCAATGAGATGCATCGTCGCGATGTGAAACTGGAGCTCGATGTGCGCAGCCAAAAGCTCATCACCGACATCATCCTCGGTTACCATGCCGACCACCGCATCCTCGGCGAAGAGGAAGGCGACGTCGGCGGAGATGGCGATGTGGAATGGATCGTGGACCCGATCGATGGCACGGTGAACTACTTCTACGGCATCCCACATTTTTGCGTGTCCATCGCCGCACGGGTTCGCTCCACCAAGGAGCCCCTGCTGGGCGTGATTCATGACCCAATGCAAAATGAAACTTGGTCTGTCGTCAAAGGTGGTGTGGCCACCCTGAACGGCAAACCCATCTCCGCCAGCACACGTGCCCAGATGAGCGAAGCCGTGGTGACCGTCGGTTTCTCCAAAAGCAAATCCGCCCTGGATGCTGGCTTTGAGCGTTACCGCCGCATCAGCTACGAAGTGTTCAAGACCCGCATGCTTGGCAGTGCCGCGCTGGCCCTGGCCTACATCGCCTGCGGCCGGCTGGATGCCTATGTGGAGGAGCAGATCAGCCTTTGGGACATCGCCGCTGGCGTCATGCTGGTGGAGGCTGCCGGAGGCAAAATCGTCACGCGAGACAGCACCGTGCGTCCGGGCACCATGTTCATCTGCGCCACCAACGGCAAGCTGGACATTGAGCCTTACCTGTAAGCGCTAATCCGCTTTCGCGGTCACCTTCAGGCTCTCATTCCACTCCCGGGCAAAGTCCCGCTGGCAACGCTTGTTGACGGCGGCATTCACCGTCATGGCGATGAGAGCCCCCAGGCCCGCCAAAGCCATGTCTTTGTGCGCATCCCAGGCATCCCCCTGGGTGCCCAGGTAGGCATTGCCCAGTTCGCCTCCAAAGACCGTTGCGGCCGCCCATTCGATGAGCTCAAAGATCGCTGAGGTGGAAAGCATGATGTCCAACGGCAGGAAGTAGGACCAAAAACCGCGCACCCTGGCCACGCGCAGGAAGATCTCGCGAAACGGATAGGCGCACAGCAGGCCGTACAGAAAGTGCAGCAAGCGGTCGAAATGATTCCGCTCCCAGCCCATCAGGTCATTGAAGGTACCCCCCGTCAGCGCCAGCCACCACTGATCATACGGCACCTTTTCATAGGTGTAGTGCGCGCCGATCTCATGCAGACACAGGAAGACAAAGATGAGCGTGTGGGACACCCGTGAAAACAGCCGCCTTTTCCAGCCCCAAAACAGCAAGGCGGAGGCGGGCACCAGCAGCACATTTTCCAGCAGCCAGTCATGGCGATAGTGTGGGCTGATGGCCAGGGCCGACCACCAGACGACAAACAAGCCTAACAATAAGCAGGTGTACTTCTCATAGCTCAGGTATTTCATGAGGGGCAAGGAGGCTTTGCCCACATTGAAAAGCATCCCCCGCCCTTCGCCCAGCCTTTTCCATCAAGCCACCTTCCGGCGACGATTGAAAAGTAGCGTGGACAGACCCACGAAGAGCAGCAGCGCACGCCCTGGCTCGGGCGTCACCACCAGATAGGCCGAGTTCGCCCAGGTGGTGGTGTCAATCGTATAGGTGAAGCCGCTGGGCAGGTTGCCAAAGGTGAGATCGGCCGGGTTGTAAGTAAGCAGGCCCGTCCAGTCGAACAACTTGTACGCGCCATTTCCAAAACCACCCAGGTCGGTGACATTGAGCTGACCCGCCAGGGTGAGGTTTCCGCGCACGCTCACTTCGTCGTCCGTGCTGCTGTCGAAGGTGCCAAGGTCAAATCTCAACACGGAAGTCGGCGCGAGCGTCAGTCCCGTCAAATCTCCCACGGTGAACTTGCCACCGAGGCTGACGCCTGCGGCACTCACATCCCCTGGGGACAAAATAGCACCAGCGGCCAGGGAGACTTCGCGCGTCAGCGTGCCGTTACCGCCCAGGATTGCCCCTGAACTCACCTGCACATTCTTGCCACTGGGGCTGGTGAGCACGCTGCCATTGACCAAGAAGGTTCCTGCCTGCACGAGGGTATTGCCCTGCCAGTTATTGCTACTGCCCGTGATGGCGACGATACCAGCACCGATTTTTACCACATCATCCACCGTACCGGTGGTGCCCGCACCGCGCACGATGTTGGCGATGTTCACTCGACCTCCAGCGGCTGCGGTAACGGTCAACTTGCTCGCGGCCTTGGTGCCATTCCCATTGGTAGTCGTGATGGTGCCGGTATAGTTAGAGATATGAGCGGTATCACCACCTACGGTGTAGTTGTGCGTGATCGCCGGAAAGTTAGTGGAGGAGGAGGCCAGTGTGATGGTACGGCCGATGGTCACTGCATTGCTGGCCAGCAGGATGCCAGTGAGCGCCCCACCATCATAGGTGGTCCCCATACTGATCGTCCCAGTGCTGTTGCCAAAGGCCCCATTGGCCCCGCTGGGGGCATCCACCAGCAGCTTGACGGTCGCGCTCCAGATGCTGGTGCTCTTGGTGTAAGTGTTGAGGGCATTCAAGACGAAGGTGCCGCCGCTGTTAAAGGCCAGTTGGCCAATCCCGGTGCCGGAAATCACGCCATTGAAAGTGGTGACACGCCCCCCGCCACCCAGGAAACGGATGTTCGTCGCCGCCGTCATGTCAATGTTTCCATTGAAGGTCATGTTCCCGCTGACCGCGTTAAAACCAATGCTGGTACCGGTGAAGACAATGTTGTTGTTGATCGTCTGCAGCGCGGAGGATTCATTGCGCAGATGCAGGCCCGCGTCATGGCCGGTGCCGGTTCCCGCGAGGTTGATCACCCCTGTTCCACCGAGCGTGAAGGCTGCCGCTCCTGAGATAAACTTCAGCGTTTGAGCACTGACATTGCTGTCCACATCCACCCCAGGCCGCACCGATCCCGCAAAACGCACGTCGTCCAAAGGTGCCACCGTGGCAGGAATCACATTCGTGTTCCAGTTATCCCCCGAACTCCACTTGTTATCCGCACCGCCTCCGTCCCAGTCCACAATACCAGCGGCGGCAGGGGAAAGGCTGACCAGAAAAGCAAGACACGGAAAAACAAACGCGCGAAAACTCATGGGGGGGATCCCATGATGCCCCGTCTTGCCAGAGGATCAACCTTAACGACGCCTAAAGCCTTAACGGGGTGCTGATGCGAAAAAATGGCCCTGGAAGCCCCTACTTTTTCGGGGCCGTCGCCTTCAGTTCCGCCAGCAGACCCTGGATCTTTTGGCGCAGTTCCTTGAACTCGGCACTGCCTTTGTCCATCGTAGCCAGCTTGGCATTCAGGGCCTTGATCTCCACCGCCTTGGCGCGGCGGATCTCCAGGGCGGACATGGGTTTGGCACCCACCTTCGGCTCCACATCATCCCAGTCATCCGTGCGGAAGACCGAGGCGGGCAGATCGTCGCTGTTCACCAGATTTGCCCCCTCCGGATTGGAAGCCCAGGCATAACGCACGGCCACAGGCTGCTTTACCTCCGCACTGCTGACCACGACGCTGTCCACGCCCTCCACCTTGGCCTCCGCCCAGTGCCAGACCTTGTCCGCCCCAGCGATTTCAAATCGTTTCAGCGCAGCGCCATCGCGGCTTTTCAAACCGCTACCTGCATGATCAAAAGTCACCCGCACGGCTCCGTCTTTCACCTCGCTGCTTTTGAAAAGCGGGCTGCTGTAAAGCAGATCACGCCCATAGTCCTTGGCCAAAGCCCAGCGGGCCAGACGGTAACCGGGCGTCATTTTGTCCTTCGGGTGGATGTCACTGACCTCACCCACGTCGTTGATGACGGCCATGCCTGTCTTGGGGGTGGTCTCCAAAATATGCCGCATCCGGTCCTGCAACAGGGCCCAGGCATCCGGCGTGCCGGGAGCCGTCGAAGGCGTGCGATAATTCGCCAACTGCACGAAATAGAAGGAAAACTCGTCTCCCCAGCGCTGCCGCCAGTCACGGATCATCAGTGGCAGCGACTCGTCATAGGGCACCGCTCCCGCTTTGGCATTGCCTTCTCCCTGATACCAAATGGCCCCGCGCAGCGTGTAGCCGACGAAGGGGTGGATCATGGCATTAAAAAGCACCCCCGGTTTGCCCTCCGTCAGCAGCGGTGGTTTAGGGACCATCGGCTTCTTGGACAGGCGCTTGCGCACTTCCGCCGATTTGCCCTTGGCCGCAGCCATCGTCGCTTTCCATTTTGCCAGCCGGGTTTCGTAGTCGGCCTGGGCGGCCGCAGGTTCATAACTGGCAGCTTCAGTCAGGAGTTTGTCCACCAGAGCCTTACTGGCCGGGTGTGTATTCAGCGCCTCGCGACTGGTGAAGGTTTCCACCGGCTTACCTCCCCAGCACGTCTTCAGCACCCCCACCGGAATGCCCAGTTCCTGGTGCAGCTTCAGCGCAAAGAAAAACGCCACGGCGGAATAGCCCGGCACCGTCTCCGGACTGCACAGCGACCACTCGCCCTCAATGTCCCCCTGCGGCTCCGCCGCCGTCACCAGCGGCGCATTGAACATGCGCAGCCCCGGATAGTTCGCTTTCGCCATCAACTCCGCATAAGCAGGCACCCGGTTCATGGTGAAGTACATGTTCGACTGGCCTGAGGCGATCCACACCTCTCCCACCAGCACATCTTTGAGGACCACGCTCTCAGCCCCTGCGGTGATCCTCAGCTCGGTTCCCTGGGCATCGGCAGGGCCGGTTTCGATCGCCACACGCCATTGTCCCTGAGCGTCTGCTTTGGCCGCAGCCGTCTTGCCTTTGAAAGCCACTGTCACCTCCGCCTTCGGGTCCGCCTTCCCCCAAATGGCCGCCGCGCGCTCCCGCTGCAGGATCATGTGATCGCTAAAAAAATGCGGCAACGAAAGCTCTGCCAGAACACTGCCAGGCAGGCTGAGGAAAAGGACGGCCAGGGAACTGCGTGAGAAATATTTCATGATGAATCTGCCCCATGAACGCTCACGGTTTCAGGACCTTGCGAAACAGTGCCCGCAAAATAACAGAAATCGGTCTAACCAAAAGGTGTGACCTCCGGAATTCATCACGTCCTTGATTTCACGGCTATGGGAGGCAGCGCTGAGCCTCCGTTGCGAACTCTCCACCCTCTCTTGGCACAATGGCACGTGTCCGCAATACCGGCAGCCACGGCCCGTAGTCCGCTCTGAATCTCCACAGAATCCGACCATGAAAATGCATCGCTTGTGCTCCGGCCATCACGCCAATCTCTTCACCACCGCCCAGGGCCGCCGTGACTTTCTCCAGGTGGGTGCCATGGCTGGGCTGGGACTCACGCTGCCGCATTTGCTGAAGCTGCAGGCCGCCCAGATGAACCTCCCACCCGTGGAGACCTACAAGCCCGTCGCCACCTCCATCATTCACATCTACCTGCCCGGCGGCATCGCCCAGCATGAATCCTGGGATCCGAAACCTTTTGCCGCACCCGATTACCGCGGCCCTTTCAGCCCCGTCAAAGGCGTCACCGGCGAATACGTGGGCGGGCAGTTTGCGAACATCGCTAAGATCCTGGACAAGATCAGCATCATCCGGTCCGTGACCCATGGCGAGGCCGCGCATGAGCGGGGCACGCACAACATGTTCACCGGCTATCGTCCCAGCCCGGCGATCAAGTTCCCCAGCTTCGGCACCATCATCTCCCACGAGCAAGGGCCGCGAAACAATCTGCCGCCCTACATTGCCATCCCAAATATCATCGCCCCGGACCAAGGCAGCGGCTACCTCAGCAGCGCCTTTGGCCCCTTTGCCCTCGGCAGTGATCCGGCGGACAAAAACTTCACCGTGCGTGATCTCGCCGCCCCCAAGGACATTGATGACCGCCGCTTCGAGCGACGCCGCTCCCTGCTCGCCGCCGTGGATGAACATTTCCGCAGCCATGAGAAATCCGACGGCCTCACCGCCATGGACAGCTTTTATGATGCGGCCTACAACCTCATCAGTTCCACCCAGGCCCGCGAAGCCTTTAACCTCAATGCCGAGCCTGACAAACTGCGCGACGAATACGGGCGCAATGCCGCCGGCCAGCGCTTTTTGTTAGCCCGTCGCCTCGTCGAAGCAGGCACCCGCATGGTCTCGGTCAACTATGGCAGTTGGGACCATCACTCCAACATCAAGGGTTCCTTTGAAAGCCAGGCCCCGCAGTTCGATGTCGCCTTTGCCAGGCTAATCAAGGACCTGGACGAACGCGGCATGCTCGACACGACGCTGGTGCTCGTCAGCTCTGAATTCGGCCGCACCCCCAAGATCAACTCCACCAATGGCCGCGACCACTACCCGCGTGTCTTCTCCGTAGCGATGGCGGGCGGCGGCGTGAAAAAGGGTTTCGTCTATGGCAAGTCCGATGCCCTCGGTGCCGAGCCTGAGGAAAACCCAGTCGGCCCCGAAGATCTCGCCCGCACAATGTACCGCCTGCTCGGCATCAATGCCTCCAAGCGTCTGGTCCTGGAAGGCGTGCGCCCCATTGACATCGTCAACGGCGGCAGGCTGCTTACCGAACTCATCGCCTAGTCACAGGCGAGCACCTCGTAGCCTTACTTCTTCGCGACAGACCAGCGCTCGACATGGTTCTCCACCGCAGGCAGCTTCTTCAGGTAATCGTAGATCGCCCCCAGATCCTCCTCGGTCATGTTCGCATACATGGTCCAGGGCATGACGGTCTGCATTTCGCCTTTGGCCGCATCCACCGGCACGGGTTTGAAAGTCCCCGGCGCATAGGCTTTGAAACGGTCCACAAACATCTGCTTGGTCCACGCACCGATGCCCGTGACGGCGTGGGGCGTGATGTTGGGCGAGCGCACCGTGCCGCTGGGCATCGCAAACTCAAAGCCGCCTGCGTAAGGCTCGCCCACGCGTTTGCCCTTCTCCATCTTCGTGTGGCACTCCGTGCAGCCTGCCGCATTCGCCAGGTAGCCGCCATAAGCGATGACGTCCGTCTTGGCAGGCAGCGGCACGGGCTGGGCGGGCTGCGACATGAGGTGCATGATCACATTCACTGGCGGGTCTGCCTTGGAGGGCCCAGGGCTGCTTTCCACCGCTGGCAGGCTACGCAGATAGGCGATGATGCTGAACACATCCTCCGTCGCCATTTTGCCATAAGAAGGATAAGGCATGATGGGGAAGAGCGGATGCCCGTCCTTGCTCACCCCACTTGTGATGGCGCGATACAGTTCGCCATCGGTCCAGCCCTTGAGGCCATAAGGGGTGATGTTCGGGGCGATAAAAGAACCTGGGAAATTCATCGTCTGGTCAAACTTCTCACCGCCCATGCCCAGACTGCCCGGTTTCAGGGGTCCCGAAAACACCGCCCAGTCACGCGTGCTGTGGCAGTCCATGCAAACCGCCACACTGTTGGCCAGATAGGCCCCACGTGCCAGCCGCTCCGGCGTGGCCTCCACCTTTAGTTCCGCCTGCACAGGGATGTTGGGCAGGTAGTTCACCACGTAATACACCCCGCCTGCGACGAGGAGAAGAGCGAGAACCAACAGGGCACCGAGGACTTTAAGCAGCTTTTTCATTAGTGGCTTCCACTAGCGAGGAGATTTTCCAAAGCAAGGCCGATCCCAAACAATGGCTAAGGGATTCGAGCGTCTGGACACACATGCAGTTAGTCCAACAACAGCCGCTCCCCGCGCTTGCCAACAAGCCTCAACCATCGCACCCCTTTCATCCTCATGAAGACACTTCTCTTTCTTATTCTCACCGCCCTCGCCCAGCCTCTCTGCCAGGCGGAGCAGTTCGTTCTCTTTGACGTGACTTTCCCCTTTACCAAAGCCGATGCGGATAACAGCACGCCCAGCAAGTCCCACTACTACGTCAAAAGCGACCGCCTGAATCCCCAGCGACCCAAGGACTGGACCAGCCCTGTGGACTACCGCAACGGCACCGTGCATGTGCGGCTGGAGGTGCTGGATAAACCCGAGGGCGGCGCACCCACCACCTGGAGTGTCTGTTACATCCCCTACAAAGGCCAAAACCATGGCTATGGTTGCATCGGCACCGGGGCCTATCAAGAAAAAGGGGTGTATGAAAAGGACATCGCCATGACCAGCTTCTGGCAGAACAACGACATCCTCTGGGACCAGGGCATCAAGGAAATGCACCTCGTCCTGAAGGATCACACCAACACCCACGCGCACAAGCGTCCCGATGCCGAGAAGTTCTTCCCTACCCGGGTGCGCATGACGCTCATCCAGGTCTCCAAAGGAGACACGTACGATCCAAAGTTGCTGCCAGAGCAGACAGAAACGGCGGTGAAGAAATGAAGTCTCTCGGCAGAGAGCGCCTCACTTCTTCACGCAAGAATCGTTAAATCTGGTTAGGCCCGGGCTGCTCAATGCCAGTGGCCGCGATGGTAGCCCGACGAACGGTAAGAAGAACGACGGTAATGCCCGTTATAACGACGGTCATAATGACGATTATTGTTATTGTTGGCCAGGCTGTAAGCCAGCAAACCGGCGGCAGCAGCGCCAAGTACCGCCCCCTCAGGGGTCACCACTTGCTGCGGCCTGCCATAGGCATCGTAAGCGGTGGTGCAACTGGTGAGGGTGGCACCCAGAAGCAGGACCACGATAAAAGAATGGAATCGAGTTTTCACAACAACTCTGACGAGATGCCGCAAACGCGTATTCAATCTCTTCGCATCATTTGCGCTGAAGCCTCTACTTGGCCACCGCCGCCAGCCAATCCAGCCGGCGCTGCAGTTTGGCCTGCCGCTCAGCATTTGGATTCGGATAAAGAATGGGGTACCAGGCACTCATCACCGCCGCGCGTGCAATCAGGCTATGGTGCAACGCCTCTTCATGAATCTGCCCGCCCGCATCACGATACGCCCCCAGGATCTGGTTCACCGTGTCGTGATCTTCCTCCAGGATCTTCGCATTCCAGATGATGGAGGCGAGGTCCCATTCCACCGGGCCGGAGAAGGTGTCTTCCCAGTCCGCCCACAGCAGGCCCTGAGTGGTGTTCATCAGGTTGCCCAGATGCGCATCCCCGTGCAGGGGATGATGCGGAAAGGCATCCAGTTTTTCCAAAGATTTCGTTAGGCAACAACCCAGCAAAGACAGCGTATCTTCGGAAAACAGCCCGCGCTCACGGAGAGTGGTCAAAAGACCCAGGCTTTCCGTCAGGATGGCCAGCTTCGGCAAGGGCTCTGGGAAACTGCGCAGAACCTCATGGCAATCCTGTAACGTTCTCCCGATCTCCGCCGCCTCCGGCTCGGCCTCCACGGTTGAAACGTATAACCAAAAGTTCAGCGTGTAGCCCAGGTGCTCATGCGGTTTCTGCGGCAGGTCGGGATGCATCGGCACCACAGGCGCTCCATGCTGCGTCAGGTGCCGTGCCAACGCCGTCTCACGGGCAAACCATTCCGTGCCTTGGCGCGGCCCGTCCACATCCTGCACCACCCGCGCCACCAGCGTTTCGCTCAGCCGAAGCACCAGCGTGTTTCCATCCTGAAGCACCTCGCAACGGTCCAGTTTTAGACCATGGGCGAGGGCCGTTTCAGTGGCCGCACGAATAGGCAGGTCGAGGTGGCTCATGGAGCAGGGAAGGGGCTGCAGGCGACAACCTTCGCACAATCAGGCAGCGCTGCCCAGCGCACGCGCCAGCCCGCAATCTCCGTCACATACTCACGGATATTGTCCGCGTGATAGGCAGGCTGAGGTTGCAGGGCCAGGGACTGGTCCATGATCACACGCACCTCTTCAGGCGGCGGCTCGCACTCCCATAGCACGGGCACTCGCACGGGTGGAGTATCCGCAAAGCTGCTGTTGGCCTCAGGCACGGAGTCTGCGTAACGGATGTACGGCTTGATGTCGAAAACGGGCGTGCCATCCACCAGATCCACCCCCGAAACAAAAAGGCGCGGCGCTTTGTCTCCCTCCAGCTCCACCCGGTCCAGTTTCACCACACTCAATGTTAGGCGATTCGGTCGAAAGGGTGATCGTGTGGCAAACACCCCCTTGCGCTCATTGCCACCCAGCCTCGGTGGGCGAACGGTGAGTGAAGAAGGCTCCTCCTTCACCAGATGAAACTGCGTGATCAGCCACAGATGGCTGAATTCTTCCATGCCTCGCACCGCCTCCACCCGCCGAAAGGCAGGCTCAAACTCGACAATTCCCCACGCCGCAGGCACCAGCCCCGGCTGCCTCGGCACACCAAACTTGTCCGTGTAGCAAGTCCGCAGCGTGGCGATGGGCGTGATTTCAGGCATGCAGCAAAGACCGTGCAGAGACTACTTGGAGGTCCATTCCTTCACCAGCTTGGCCCCCGCACCCGCACCCATGGCGGCGGTGCCTTTTTGCACCAGCGATCCATCCGTATTGAAGAGGAAGTACACGGGACGATCCATGCCTTCACTGCCGATCACATCGCGGATGTTCCGGTCTTTAAAATCCGTGATCACCAAGATGAAATGTTCGCGCACCAGCTTCTTCGTCTCTTCCAGTTCCAGCATGCCTTTGATGTGGAAGGCTTGCCCATTCTTCTTCTCGTCGTAGGCAAAGACCAGCACCCGTTTGTTATCCTTCTCCCCGCGTTTGATCGCAGCCCCGACGCTATTGCCCGAAGTCATGCCCATGAAAGCCTGCGAATCGAACTCATCCGCCTGCGCCTGGACGAGGAAGAGAACCAGAAGGAGGAGAGGATGCAGTAGAAAGCGTGGAGTCATGATCTAGCCTGTCCGATGAATGACGCTTGGCAACGACGTTTCTTGGCGCAGAAGCAGCACCCGCCTCATCCCAGAATCCGCCACGTCAGTTCGATGCCCAAGCCCAGCGGCAAAGGGGTGATGGGGCCGGCAGGAGTTTCCAGCAACGGCGTTTGCGAGGGGGCTTTTTCCATCTGGAAACGCAGTGCAGAAGCCGGGAACCCGTAGAAACCAGGGCCGTTGAGGCTGAGAAATCGCTCGAACAGGGCTTGGCCATCAGCGCTGCCCAGATCCACACCCGCTTCTTCAAACGCCATGGCATAAAGCTGCGGCGCACACCCGCCCGTAAAGCAACCCGCCGCACAACCGCAGGCGGTCGCTTTCGTCGTATGAGGGGCGCTGTCGGTGCCTGCAAAAAACTTGCTCTGCCCGGCCTGGGTCACCTGCTGCCGCAGTGCCGCACGATCATCCTGGAACTTCACGATGGGCAGGCAATACAGGTGGTACTTCAGGCCCTGGATCAGGTGCCCCATCGTGTAAAGCAGGTGCTGCGGGGTGATCGTGGCCCCCACATGGTCCGGGGCCTTCGCCACAAACTCAGCCGCCGTCCGGGTGGTGATGTGCTCGCACACGATGCGCAGTTTCGGATGGGCTTCCAAAAGGCGCGGCATCCGCTCGCCGTAAAACCGCGTCTCCGCATTCTGCTGCGCGTCGATGTAGTCCGGCCCGCTCAGCCCATGCTGCTCGCCGTGGATGCACAGGATGATGCCCTCCTCCTCCATCGCCTTCAGCACTTCCCCGCCGATGAGGTCATCCATCGGCAGGCCATGCTCGGCATTCGTGGTGCCATGCGGCGGGTAGTATTTGCAGGCGCGCAGCAGGCCGGAGGCCGCCCCTTCCTGGATCATCGCCGCCGTGGTCTGGCGAGTGAGGTAAAGCGGCACAATCAGTTGCTCAAAGTCATCTGCCCCCGCAGCACGCAGATCCGCTGAATAACTCTCCAGCGACCAGGCATCCGCCTGCGCTGCGCCAGACACCCGCGACACTGGTGGCTGCGTGTTTGGCATCGCCAGCGCCCCAGCACAGCCCATGTCCACATGCGCCTTCACATAAGCCGCCATGGCAGGCCCTTGGCGGAAGTGCGTGTGAAGGTCAAACCAGCGGGGAAGATCAAGTGTCATCCCTTTCTTTTAGCGGGTGGAGACGAGGGATCAATCTCAAGCTCATCACCAGAACACGGTACGCCTTAGCTAGCGGAGTGCGATGGCGGGGATTGATGCCGCACATGCTCCATCAGCGCTTTCAGCGCCTTGCCCTGGTAACGATACGTATTCCACATCAGCGCCACAGTCCGCAGGGGCTTTTCGCCGCTGAAGGAGCGGTAAACACGCCGATTGCTCAGGTCCAGCCGACGGGCCATTTCAGGAACGATGGACACCCCATGATCCAGCGCCACGAGTTCTTGCACCGTGGTGAGCTGGCTTGTCCGCTCGATGGTCACCGGTTGCACGGACTGCCGACGGCAAAACGAAGAGATGTTTTCCGACAGGCAATGGGCCTCGTTCAGCATCACAAAAGGATAACCATCCACAGAGGCGACCGCGATGCTTTCCTCCGCCGCCAGCGGATGTCCGGCAGGAAGGACGAGCAGCAACTCCTCGGTGAACAGGGGCTCCACCTCCAGGTATTTGGCGATGATCGGCAGGGCCACGATGGCCAGGTCAATGTCTCCATGGCTGCAGCTTTTGATCAGGCTCTCGGTCGTGTCTTCCTGCACAATCACCGAAATATCCGGGTGCTTTTCGGCAAAGCTGCCCAGCAGGCTCGGCAAAAAGTAGGGCGCGATGGTCGGGATGGCCCCCAGTCGTACCCGGCCCCGGCGGCCAGCCTCGGAAAGCTCAGCGAAGGTGTCCTCGACCAGTTTCAGGATCTTCTTCGCCCGCTCAAGTAGGAGCTCGCCAAGCTCCGTCAGGACGACCTCGCGCGGCTTGCGCTCAAACAGCGGCTGCCCGAGCTGATCCTCCAGTTTTTGGATGGCCCGGCTCAGGGCAGATTGGGAAAGATTCAAATCCTCACCCGCCCGCGTGAAGTTTTTCGTCCTCGCCAAAACGACGAATTGCTCAAGGGACTGGATGTCTAGGTCATTCCTCACCTCAAAAGGTTAGCCATGCGTCACGCGCATCGCAAGCATTCATATTATGCATTGGATGCATCATCTATTCTCCCGGACTTCATTCCCTGTTCGGACTTCCCCCCATCCGCAACTCGACAACCACCCAACCCTACCTGCTATGAAACTACCCAAATTCAGGGCCATGTTCTCCACTCTGATGCTGGCTCCGGTCATGCTGGCACCAGCACAGGACGCTTCGGCCCCCTCTGATAAAAAGCCTGCAGACGATATCAGCAAATGCCCGGTCATGGGCAAGCCCGCGGGTCCCATGAGACACACCGCCGCAGGGGCCATGACCAATAGCGACTGGTGGCCGGAACAGCTCAATCTCAAGATCCTCCACCAAAACTCCCCCAAGGGAAATCCGATGGGAGGTGAGTTCAATTACGCTAAGGAATTTCAAAAGCTCGACCTCGATGCACTCCGCAAAGACCTGCGCGAGCTGATGACCACTTCGCAAAAATGGTGGCCGGCCGACTATGGCAACTACGGCCCATTTTTCATCCGCATGGCCTGGCACAGCGCTGGCACCTATCGCCTCAGCGATGGCCGTGGCGGTGCCGGTTATGGCACCCAGCGGTTTGCCCCCCTCAATAGCTGGCCGGACAATGCCAACCTGGACAAGGCCCGCCGCCTCCTCTGGCCCATCAAACAAAAATACGGCAACAAGATCTCCTGGGCAGACCTGATGGTGCTCACCGGAAACGTGGCCCTCGAGACCATGGGCTTCAAGACCTTCGGTTTCGGAGGTGGTCGTGAGGATGTCTGGGAACCGCAGGAAGACATCTATTGGGGTCCTGAAACCAAGTGGTTGGGCGACAAACGCTACAGCGGCGACCGCGAGCTGGAGAAGCCTCTCGCCGCCGTCCAGATGGGCCTCATCTACGTGAATCCAGAAGGCCCCAATGGCAATCCGGATCCCCTGGCTGCTGCCAAGGACATCCGCACCACCTTTGGCAACATGGCCATGAATGACGAAGAAACCGTGGCCCTCATCGCTGGCGGGCACACCTTCGGCAAGGCCCACGGTGCTGCCAAGCCGGATGGCAACGTCGGCCCTGAACCCGAAGGCGCACCCCTGGAGGAGCAAGGCCTCGGTTGGAAAAACAAGCATGGCAAAGGCAATGCCGAAGACACCATCACCAGCGGCCTGGAAGGTGCCTGGACCTCCACCCCAGCCGCCTGGTCCCATGGTTACTTCACCAATCTCTTTGCCTTCGAGTGGGAGAAAACCAAAAGCCCCGCCGGAGCCACCCAGTGGATCCCCAAAGGCGGCGCTGGCAAAGACACAGTGCCTGATGCCCACATCCCCAACAAGCGTCACGTGCCCATCATGTTCACCACGGACATTGCTTTGAGAGAAGATCCAGCCTACGCCAAGATCTCCAAACGCTTCCTCGAAAATCCGGACCAGTTTGCTGAAGCCTTTGCCAAAGCCTGGTTCAAGCTCACCCACCGCGACATGGGACCTGCCGAGCGTTACCTTGGCCCCCTGGTTCCCAAAGAAAAACTCCTCTGGCAGGACCCCGTTCCCGCTGTGGACCATGAGCTTGTTGGCGAGCAGGACATCGCTGCGCTGAAGGGCAAGATCCGTGATTCAGGCCTCACCATCCCTCAGCTCGTCTCCACCGCCTGGGCCTCCGCCTCCACCTTCCGTGGCAGCGACAAACGCGGCGGTGCCAATGGTGCCCGCATCCGTCTGGCTCCTCAGAAAGACTGGGAGGTCAATCAGCCGAAGCAGCTCGCCAAGGTCCTCGAAACGCTCGAAAAAATCCAAAAGGAATTCAACAGCGCCCAGTCAGGCAAGAAGAAGGTCTCCCTGGCAGATCTCATCGTGCTCGGCGGCAGCGTCGGCGTGGAAGAAGCGGCCAAGAAGGCTGGTCACACCATCACCGTCCCCTTCCATCCGGGCCGCACCGATGCCACCCAGGAAATGACTGATGTCGAAGCCTTCGCGGTGCTGGAACCGAAGTCCGATGGCTTCCGCAACTTCCTCGGCCATGAACTGGACCGCCCGGCTCCTGAAAACCTCGTGGACCGCGCCCAGTTGCTGAAGCTTTCCGCTCCAGAGATGGCCGTCCTCGTCGGTGGCATGCGTGTCCTTGGCACCAATGTGGGGGAACCCAATCTTGGCGTCCTCACCAAGCGCCGTGAAACCCTGACCAACGACTTCTTTGTCAACTTGCTGGCCATGGGCACCGACTGGAAAAAGTCCGAAATGTGCGAGTACTTCTACGAAGGCCGTGACCAGGAAACTGGCGAACTGAAATGGACCGCCACGGCCATTGATCTGGTCTTCGGTTCCAACTCCCAGCTCCGTGCCATCTCCGAAGTCTATGCCAGCGCCGATGCCGAACCGAAGTTCGTCACCGACTTCGTCGCTGCCTGGACCAAGGTCATGAACGCAGACCGCTTCGATCTGGCGAAATAACCTCCCGCCAATCCCCCCGGACTTGTCATTCAAGACAAGCAGGAAACCCATCTCAGCCCTCGGCTGGGGTGGGTTTTTTGTTTGGTGCCTGTTATCCTTAGAACGAGGATGCCCAATCTCTTTTCCTCGCGGCGCAGCCGGCCCGAGGGGAGCGCGGACGCTCTTGTCCGCAACCGAAACAAGATGCGGCGCAGCCGCCACTCGATTCAATGAATGTGACGAACTCACACGTCTGCTTCTATTCAAGACGCTTGGATCGTCAGGCCACTTCGTCGCATGGTTTTAGGATTATTCGATCGGCGGCGGAAGGATCTTCTGCCCCCGGCTGAGAAGCTTCTCCCTGAGCTCCACGTAAGGCACATCCTGCACCGGGCAATCCTTTTCCAGAGCTAGCGCTGCGGCCGCCCCCGCCGATTGACCCAGGACCATGAAGGTCCACTCCAGGCGGACAGCCCCATAACCAGCATAGGAAGCGGACAAGGCGGAAGGAACGAGGAGATTGCTGCACTCACTGCGCTTCGGCACGATGGCACGGTAGGGGATGCCGAAGGGCGCGTAGTTCGTGTAGTTGATGAAAGCGCCTTCATTGTACACGTGGCCATCCTTGATGACGCAGCGTGCCGCGTGGAGATCCACAAACCACCAGCCGATGCCGATGGGGTCGTCCACAGGCGGGGCTGGCTGCAGGCTGCCGCCCGTGGCCTTTTCTTTCGGGCGGGCGAGCACGTCCGCCTCGGTGATGACATATTCGGAGATCATGCGCCGACTGCTGCGGAGGTAGAGCATGCGGGGCCAACCGCCATTGTCGGTGAACTCATCCGCGCACAGCCCCCACTGCGACCATTCCTGGCGGATCTTTTCAGGCACGGAGGCATCGGTGGAGAGGAAATAAATGAGTCCCTGCGTGTACCGCCGATGTTCGTCATAGATGGCCTTGCGCTCACTGTAGCTGCCATTCGGGTAGCCATGGTTACGGCCATAAAAATTGGCGGAGAGCTCGTGCCAGCTCCCCAGGTCAACGAGGCGTCTTTTGGGATCGGGGCTCGGACTTCCAGGGCCATCCAGCCAATCGTTCACGCCACCCGCTGCCAGGAAGCGGCGGTAGATCTCATAATCGGAGGACTGGTAGCCTTCCGGGGCCGTGATGGCGATTTTATTTGAATCATCTTTGGTTAGGGGCAGCCGGAAGCAGAAACCCATGGCGCTTTTGTCGGGCGTGCCATGCTCGCCCACCGCCTCGTTCTGCACGCCGACGATCGTGCCGGAAGATGGGTCACCAGGGGTTTTGTACGGGTCCACCTTAACCTGAAACTGCTGCTCCAGCGTGGGATGGATAACCCCGCCCACTGTCTCGCCGTATTTGGCATTGCCTTCACGCCCCCAGGTGTAACTGACTCCGGAGAAGGCCATGAGATCCCCCTCCACCGTTCCGTCAATGAAGACCCGGCCACTGATGCGCGTGCCGTCCTCACAAAGAAAGCTGGTGATGCGGCCATCCTTTTTCACCACGGCACCCGGCTCTTCAGACAGGCGCTTGCGGCGCAACACAGGAACCTTTTTCTCCGCCAGCCATTCATCGATGGCTTTCTCAGCTATGGAGGAACGAAACCTGTATTTGGGTTCCGTGGCCTTGGGGTCATAGGCCCGCCCGACGCGAATGAAAAATTCCTTGGCCAGACCGCCGACCGGCTGCCCATTCCCTGCCCGTTTGTCCACATCCTGGCTGCCAAGTCCTTCGGCGATGATGCCTCCCAGATGCTGCACCGGAGAAACCAGCAGCACTTTACGACCACTGTCCGCCACCTCAATTGCAGCCGTGATGGCCGAGGGCGAGTCGCCATAGACGACGATGTCAGCCACATGCTCTTTGGGATCGCCTTGGGCGGAAAGAGCGGTGGCAAGGGTGATGAGAACAAGCAACAGGTGGCGCTGGATCATGAGGCGTTTGGGCTAAAGGTCATTCCCATACAATGGAAATGACCCATGTATAGCCCCAGCCTCCCGCAACCGTGGCAGGCTGACAAAGGCGGCAAATCAGCCGCCCTCCACCTGCGGCAGTTTGGCACCCGCCCTACCGCGACAGCACTTAGTCAGCCCTTTCAGCGCCAGGCAGGCCAGCACGCTGAGGCAGACGATGAGGAGGCCCAGCCGCAGGTGCGAGGCCACGGCGGTGGACACGCTGATCCCAGTAATAAGCGCCACATACGCGGCCATGCAGACTGGACACTTCGGCATCAGGATGAGCGTGACACTGGAGAAGAGAAAACCCGTGACCTGCGTGACCCGTCGTTTCGATGTCCCAGGGCTACGAGGGCGATCCATGCAGCATGAGAGGGATTTCATGAGCGTTTGGGGTGCTGGCAGCAAGACCCTGCTTGGCTGCTTGCCGTTTCGTATTGATCATGGTGACGCCACCAGACTCCGCCTTCCTCATTGCGCCCCAGCGGAGCTCGATCCAACCAGGGATACATGCCCCACAGACTGTCCACACCACGCGAATAGGTGGAGTAGGTGTGGTAAATTGTGCCACCTTCCTGAATGAAGGCACTCATCCCCGGCCTCTGCCGAAGGTAGGTGGGTGTATTGACGCCGCACATCGTGGCGAATTCGAACTCCGCCCCTTCGCCTCCACCCGGTTTGCCATCGCGCCATTCCTGCTGCGGTTCACGGGTGAAGTTGTACTCCAGACCGTCGCGCTGCTGTTCCTCAGTGTATGAGGCGCAGAAGTCGAAATTGAAATCGCCGCCCAACGATGAAGCCCAGGGAAAGCTCCAGCCCATCCGCTTTTTGAAGGCCACCAGTTTCTCCAGCGGGGCCAGGGAAACCGCCGTCAGCAGGACATCGTGATTCGCCAGATGGACTGCGATGCCATTGAACCCATCCGCGATGGAGGAGCACGAAGGGCAGCCTGCCGTGTAGTCCGGACCAAACATAAAATGGTAAACCAAAAGTTGCGAACGGCCCTGGAACAGGTCCGCCAATTTAGCTTCGCCCGCCTCGGTCATGAAGCGGTAGTCTTTGGCCACAGGCACCCAGGGCAGTTGCTGGCGTTGCCGGGCCAACTCGTCACTTTGGCGTGTCAGTTCCTTTTCGGCTTTCAGCAGTTCCAGACGTTCTTTGAGCCATTCTTCTTGAGTTCCGATTCGGTGTGCAGTCATGGGGATTCCTCCTTGGATGATGATGTGAGTTTCGTTTGAGTAGCGACCCATGGCTGGGTCGTCGGAATCAAGTTATCGCTTGGCAGCCACGTGTGTGAGTGACAACGATGGCGCGATTATTCATGGACTCGCTCATCACTGCGGCTGCCTCCGCCCTCGCTGCGGGAGATCCCCTGCGTGCGCTGAATTGCGTGGCGCTACGCGAGGACGCACCTGCCCTGGCACTGAGAGGCATTGCCATGGCACAACTGGGCGATCTGCCCCAGGCCCAACATCTTTTGAAGCGGGCCGCGCGAGTCTTTGGTCCCAAGCAACCCCTCGCCCACGCCCGCTGTGTGGTCGCCCAAGCGGAGATCGCCTTTGTGTCCCGCGAGCTGGGTTGGCCTGTGAAAGAGCTCGCCTCAGCCCAGGTCACGCTGAAACAAAACGGCGATGCCCTCAATGCCGTGCATGCTTGCCATCTCCAGGCTAGGCGTTCGCTTTTGCTCGGTCAGCTCGATGACGCGGAACGTCTGCTAGGCACTGTTGATCCTGCGCCTTTGCCACCGATACGACGGGCCGCACATGAGATGATTCTCGCCGGCATTGCCATGCAGCGTTTGCGCACGGTTCCTGCACGGGAAGCTTTGGCCCGCGCCCGAGAAGCCGCGCATTTGTCCCGCGTCCCTGCTTTGAAAGCCGAAGTGGCCGCCGCTGCTCAGCGTCTGGAAACACCCGTAGCTCGGCACATCATAGGCGACCATGAACGCCTCATCCTGCTTTCCGATGTGGAGGTCTTGCTGGCCTCAGGCACCTTGGTGGTAGATGCCTGCCGCCGGGTGGTGCGGCGAGGCAAAGTAGTGATACCCTTAGCCTCGCGCGCGGTGCTGTTTGCACTCGCCCGTGCGCTGGCCGGAGCCTGGCCTAACGATGTTTGCCGAACGGATCTTCTGCGCGCTGCGTTTCAGGCCAAGCGGGTGGATGAATCCCATCGCGCCCGGCTGCGGGTGGAAATCGGTCGCCTCCGCCAGTTGCTGAGGCCACTGGCGGATGTGCAAGCGACCCCGCAGGGCTTTGCGCTCCGGCCTCGCAACGATGTGGCCGTGAACGTTCTGGCCTGGCCTGTGGAGGAGGAGCACGGTGCGGTGCTGGCCTTTCTGGCTGATGGTGAGGCCTGGTCTAGCTCGGCTCTCGCGCTGGCTCTTGGCATCAGCCAACGCACCGTGCAGCGTTCTCTCGATGTCCTCGCAGAGGAGGGAAAAGTGCAGTGGTTTGGCCGCGCCCGGGCGCGACGATGGACCGCCTCCTCCGTGCCTGGATTCACGACGATAATGTTACTCCCCACCTTGCTACCCGGCGGTTAGACTGATTCCCATGAACCCCACCACCTCCCCTGCCGACATCATTGGCGAATTTGGCCCTTACCCAGGCAACGCCCAAGTGAACGGAGTCACCTATGACGGCCAGGTCGTCTGGTGGGCTTCCAACAAGAGACTCAATGCCATGGATCCTGCCAGCGGCGAGATCGTCCGTTTCCTGGAAGTCCCCGCTCATGCAGGCACGGCCTATGATGGCAAGCACCTCTACCAAGTCACCGAAGGCCACATTCATAAGATCAACCCCGAAACTGGCGACATCCTCAGCACCATCCCAGCGCCCAGCGCCGATGACAGCAGCGGTCTGGCCTGGGCCGAAGGCAGCCTGTGGATCGGGCAGTATGAAGGCCGCAAGATTCATCAGCTAGATCCCCAAACCGGCGCCATCCTCCGCACCATCACCTCCAACCGCATGGTCACTGGCGTGACCTGGGCGGATGGCGATCTTTGGCACGGCACCTGGGACGACGACAGCGAACTCCGCCGTATCGACCCCCACTCCGGCGAAGTCCTCGAAAGCCTCACCATGCCCGAAGGCATCGGCATCTCCGGCCTCGAATCCGACGGCCAAGACCGCTTCTTCTGCGGCGGAGGTGGCAGCGGAAAGGTGCGTGTGGTGCGCAGGCCTAACAAAAAGAGATAAAACATCGCGAGCAAGCCGTAGGACGGGTGTGTCCGGCTATGGAGGTCCTTTTCGAAACAGCCCCTGTTGCCGGATGACCCGCTCCACCCTCCCCAAACCAGGCGGGTAATCCGGCGCTTGGCTCGCACGAGTCAGCGAACATCGTTCCCGCCGGACACACACCGCCCTACGTTCCTGCACCGCACCCTCTAAAAACGAATGGGAGCTACTCGAAGCTCTTGCGAATCTCTGCGTGAGCAGCCGCCACGGCGGCCTCACGTTCCTGGATCGCCGCATAGCGCATCGCAAAACTTCCCACTTCTGTTGAACCCGTGAGCAGATGCCGAGCCTCGGCCACCAGCGCATCCTTCCGCTCCGTCGTGATCGGCGGCTTTTCCTCCATCGCCTCATCTATCATCACGACCAGTTGCGAAAGCTGCCTCAACCAGGAAAAGCGCTCATCTTCGGTGAGCATCTGCAGAAGCTTCAGCGGCGACAAGGTCACCTTCTCCTCTTTCTCATACGCCACGCGCTCCGTATTCATGAGCAGCTTGTGCAGGCTGAGTAGTTGGTTGCGAAGGGCAGGCAGAGGATGGTCGTTCATAGCGGTCATCGTGAAGCCATCCATGATGGGAAGGCGTGCTATTCTGGTCAAGCCAGTTGAGAAGATCAATGATCCTGCCAGTTGTCATCAACCTTGGCAAAGGACGGGGCTTGATCCATGCTTTGAACCTGATCCTGCATGGCCACTTTTCATCAATTGTACAATCCCGAAGACAGTCTTTGGAACATCTACCTTCAGTTCGTCTTTGCAGACCTTGAGAGTGACTCTCCGCCGTCGCTATCCCGAGTCATTGAATGGTTTCAGCAGCATCCCTCCTTCGAAGGCTTTCCCGGCGATCCTCATCAAGAAACGATTCCTCTGAGAAACGTGACCGAGCGTTCGATTCGGGAGATCCCTGTGGAGCACGGCCTCGAGATTTTGGAAATCACCATCAAGCACGCGGTCCATTACAGCAGCAATGAACGTCTGATGCCAGACCAAGCCAAACTTCTGTATCCGTCAAGCCAAGCGCCGTGGGATCATAGTCGATCAGTAAGAGGCATAGACATAGGCTATGGCTCTTATGGATGAGTCATCAGCAGCGATATTGAAACGTGATGTGGTGGGGCGTGTGGTGAT